>BQJX01000006.1 GCA_021604925.1 Gemmatimonadota bacterium | reverse complement strand
CTCGGCCGCATCGTCTTCGTCCGCGACCTGGGCCGTGGCGGTGCGCCGCGCCCCGACCAGTCCACCCCGCAGCAGCGCCACGATCAGCAGCAGCGCGCCCCCGATCACCGCGGCCAGGAGGGCCGTCTCCATCCAGGCCGGCGCGTTGCCCACCAGCTGCGCCAGCGAATCCACCGCGCGTTGCAGCCAGGTGGGTCCGTCGCTTGAGCTCGCGCCGAACTCCGGTCGGGTCAGCACGTCTTCCAGGAGACGTGACGGTCGCGCCGGATCCACGTCGGGGGTGAGGATCCGGGAGACGTTGCCGGGCGCCGCGTCCGGGGCGGGCACGACTCAGGCGCCCTGGCGTTTGGCGTCCAGCTCGCGGAGACGACCGTCGAAGTCCATTCCCTCGCGGCGGACGCGGAGGTCCACGTACAGATGCGTGAACACCAGCGTGGTCAGCGGCGCCACCAGCAGGTTCACTCCGGCCGCCAGCAACTGGCTGATCGCCATCGCTCCGTAGAAGCCCACGCGGTTCGCGATCTCGCCCTCATCGTTCAGGAACACCCACGGAATCATGGACGTGATCTGCGAAGGTCCGCTCATGATCATGGTGAGGATGGTGAGGAAGAGCAGGAACCCGCAGGCGCGCCAGAAGTGGCCGCGCGTGAGTTCCCAGCTGCGTGAGAGCGCGTCGCCCGGCGCGACCTCGTCGAGCAGCAGCGACTGGAAGACCAGCATGAGTCGCACGGACAGGAGGATGCCCGGGATGATGAGCACCAGGTAGCCGAAGCCGACGGCCAGCGTGGTCAGCAGCGCCGTGCCGATGATGGGCCAGAACCGACCGCTGGCCAGACGCCACGCCTGGCCGGGCTGGATCTCCTCGCCATCGATCTGGGAGGCCACCAGAAACACGGACGCGCAGAAGCCGAGCAGGTAGGCGATGGAGTACAGGAACCAGAAGATGCCGAACACGCCGAACAACCCGAGCGCCGACGCCGGGTCGATCACGTCCGGATCCGTGAGCATGGATCCCTGCATCATGGCCACGAGCAGACCCAGCAAGAGGATCAACGCGGCCTGCGGCAGATACGGAATCAGCAACGGGACGAACCGCGCGCGGTAGTGGCGCAGCGATCCGTCCAGGATTTCGAAGAACGCGCGCGGGCGCATCACGTCGGCCACCAGGGCCACGGCAGTCCTCCGGTGAGGTGGATGCCGAGAGCGTCCGCCCCCTGGGCCGATGGGTCAACCCCGGAGTGAACCGCGCGCGTCCTTCGCGCGGTCGTCTAGAACTCGTCGTTCTTGTCGATGCGCTGCCGCTGCTGTTCGTCCGGAGCGCCCTGGCCGTTCAGCGGGAGCCAGTGCGCCACTTCCGGTTCCCCTTCGCGCCAGCAGAGCAGCACGTGCTCGCCGGCCCGGCGGGCGACGAAGTGAACCACGCCCTTCTCCAGGTCGCGCAGCAGGTAACCCTTTTCATCCAGGGTCGCCAGCTTGGACGAGAGTTCCGCCAGCACGCGATGGTAGCGCTCGCGCGTGGACAGGTACTCCTTCAGATCCGGATTGTCCGCGGAGACGGCCCGATTGCAGATGAGGTCCAGGACCTCCAGGCGTTCTTCCATGTGCTCCACGTTTCTTACGGCTCGACGGAGCGCGGGAAGCGTTCTCCGAAGCTCTCTCACGGCCTGGTTGGCTTTCGCGATCGAGAAGACTCGATACTCTGCGCGGCTGGCCATGATCGCACCTCCTGGCAAGGACCCCTGAGGATCCGGGAGCGGGGGGGCTCACATTTCATTAGATGCTGCCAGGAGTAGGAAGGTTCCATGGATTCTCGGGAACCGTGGTCCGGCCCCGGACGCCGCCGCGCGTAAGTCCGGACTCAGCCGCCGGTTCGGGCGGTCGGCGGGTCAAAGAAGTCCGGCACGAGTTCGCCGTAACTCGCCTGAAGTCGGCTCCACCACTCCGGCGCCATGCGAACGCGCATCCGGATTCCGGAGTCCGTGGTCTCCTCCTCCAGCAACTCGGCGTGGGCGCGCAGGCGGGCCAGCACCTCGCCCTCGCCGGCCGGGATCGTGCCTTCCACCTCCACCCAGTCGGCGCTGAGATGGCGCCGGATCCCGCCCAGCAGATCGTCCAGTCCCTCGGAGCGATGCGCGCTCACCAGCACGCTGCCTTCGTCCTGGTCCTGCAGGCGCCGCGCAAACCCAACCCTGGCCTCGGCGGGAAGCAGGTCCGCCTTGTTGTACACGACCAACTCGGGGATCTCGTCCGCGCCGATCTCGCGCAGCACGGAGACCACGGACTCGCGATGCTGTTCCGCGAGCGGATCCGACGCGTCGCGCACGTGCAGCAACAGGTCGGCCTGGGCCACCTCCGCCAGGGTGGCGCGGAACGACTCCACCAGCCCGTGCGGCAGGCGGCGGATGAACCCCACCGTATCCGTCAGCGTGGCGCGGTAGCCGGCGCCGAGGTCCAGAACCCGCGTGGTGGCGTCGAGCGTTTCGAAGAGGCGATCGCGCTGCGCGACCTGCGCCGTGGTCATCCTGTTCATGAGCGTGCTCTTGCCCGTGTTCGTGTAGCCGACCAGCGCCACGCGGAACACGCCGTCGTCCCCGGTGCGGCGCACCTCCTGGCGGCGACCTTCGCGCTTGAGTCGCGACTTCAGATGCGTGAGCCGGTCGCGGATGCGCCGACGGTCCACCTCCAGCTGCGTCTCGCCCGGCCCGCGCGTTCCGATCCCGCCTCCAGTGCGGGACAGGTGCTCCCACAGGCGCGTGAGGCGCGGCAGCAGGTACTCGAGCTGCGCCACTTCCACCTGGAGCCGGGCCTGCGGCGTGCGGGCGCGGCGCGCAAAGATGTCCAGGATCAGCTCGGTCCGGTCCAGGATCTTGAGGTCCAGGATCTTCTCGAGGTTGCGCCCCTGCGCCGGCGACAGGTCATGGTCGATCAGGATCAGGTTGGCGCCGAGGCGCTCCGCCTCTTCCTTGAGCTCTTCCGCCTTGCCCGCGCCCAGGAACGTGCGGCCGTCCACCCGCGCCCGACTCTGCAGGGCGCTGCCCACCACGCGCGCGCCCGTGGCCACCGCCAGCGACGCCAGTTCGCCCAGGCTCTCTTCGGCCTCCTGCCGCGTCATCTCGGGAAGACGGACGCCCACCACCAGCGCCACTTCCTCGCCGTCGATCTTGCGGACGTCGCGGACCTCGCCGCGCTTGGCCCGCTTCTCGGCGGCCTCCTGGCGACGTTGTTCGCGGAGTTCGCGCCGGTGGTCGGCGTTCTCGGCGGATCGTTCCCTTCGTTTTCCCATGGATGGCTCCCGGCCTAGGCGCTGTCGCCGGCAACATCGGCGATGGCGAACGTGAGGCCTTCCAGCTCCACGGCAAGATTCACGTTGCGGAGCCGGACGGGATCCGCAACCTCCAGCCGGGTCGGCGCGAAGTTCAGGATTCCCCGGATTCCGGCGCGGGCCAGACGATCGGCCGCCTCCTGGGCGTACTTGGCGGGCGTGGTGATGATGCCGATCTGGATGTCCTCGGCCTGAACAAAGCGCTCCAGATCCTCGATGGGGCGGACCTCGGCGTCTCCGACCCGCCGGCCGATCTTGGCCGCATCGTTGTCAAAGAGCGACACGATGCTGAACCGCTGCCGCGAGAAGTCCTCCGAGGAGGTGAGCGCGCTGCCGAGCCGCCCGGCCCCCACCACGATCGTCCGCCAGGTCCGGTCCAGTCCCAGGATCCGCAGAATGTGGTCCTGGAGCTCGGCCACGTCGTATCCCCGGCCCCGCACCCCGAAATTGCCGAAGGCGGACAGATCCTTCCGGACCTGTGCAGAGGTCACCCGGGTGGACTCGGCGAGCTTGGCAGAGGAGACGGTCTGAACCCCTCGTCCCCGTATCTCCTTGAGAATGCGTAAGTAAAAGGAGAGACGCCGAACGGTGGAATCCGAGACCTTCCGCGGACTTGACATGCGGTGGGTCGTCCTTGAAGGTGGGGGTGGACTGCATCGCAAGCTATCAATCGGCGATTGGCCTGTCAACGCGCGCACTCCGAGCGGGTCGCCCCTGGAAACCGGTCTTCAGGCCAGTTCCCGCGGGCTTGTCGGCCTCCCGAGGACACAGGAGTTTCGGACATGTGGATCCACCAGTGGCGACGAATCCCCGGGCTCGTGGCGGCAGTGGCGTTCGTGTTGGCAAACGCAGTCGGCGCGGCGGCCGAGACCACCTACCGCGTGCCGGGTGATTTCGAGACCATCGGCGCCGCCATGGACACGTCCGTGGCGGGGGACACCATCCTGGTGGGTCCCGGTACCTACAAGGAATCGCTGCTGTTCACGGAGAAGACCGGCAACGGCATCATCCTGAAGTCCACGGACGGAAGCGCCAAGACCACCATTGCGTACGGCGAAGAAGAGAACCAGAACGAAGCCGTGATCACGTTCCAGCGCTGCAACAACTCCACGCAGTTCATCGGATTCTCCATCGATGGGCGGGGGCTGGCCCGCCGCGGCATCCTCACCAACTCCGACAGCAAGCCGGTCCTGCAGGACATCCAGGTGGATGGCTGCGAGTACGCGATCGCCGTGCACCGCGGCTCGCGCCCCTGGGTTCGCGACGCGGTTCTGCGGAACTCCCGTACCGCCGGGCTCTTCATCTCGGGCGGCTCGGTGGACGTGAAGGACACCAGTGTGCTCGGCTCCGAGAAGTTCGGCGTGTACGTCGGCAACGCAACCGAGGCGGTCCTGCTGAGAAACGTGATCGTGGACGACAACGGCCAGGTGGGCGTGCAGGCGGCCGAGAGCGAGATCTCGTTCCTGGGCGGCAAGGTCACGAACAACGGCGACACCGGCTTGATCCTGAACGAAACCACCGGCACGCTCTCCGGGCTCACGGTGACCGGCCACACGAACATCGGCATCGTCATGGAGATCTTTTCGGGCACGGTGTCCGACTGCCGGATCGCGGACAACGAGTTCGGCGCGGTGTCCGCCATCGAGGGGTCGCCCCGGATCATCCGCTGCGTGTTCGAGAACAACAGCGCGTACCACCTGGGCATCGAGGGTGACGCGCAGCCACTCATCGGCGGCAGCCTGGCGAACGGCAATCTCTTCCTGGGCGAACCGGACTTCCGCGTGCAGCACACGTCCACGCAGGACGTGATTGCCACGTACAACTACTGGGACCTCCCGTGCTCGCCCAAGCAGTTCTTCCAGATCTCGGGCGGCGGCAAGCTGAAGCGCCGGCCCTGGGCCGCGGGCAACCTGCTGCGCTCCTTTGAGGACTGCACCAAGTCGCGCCAGTACAACAAGTGGTTCCGGAACGACAAGCTGAACCCGGACGGGACCCACATCAAGGGCAAGTACCTGCCGGGCGAGGACCCCAACGCGGTCGCCGAACCGGCCGCTTCCGACCCCGACGACTACAACGACGAGTACGACGACGGCGGCTCCGACGCCCCGGTCGAGACGAGCCGCTCGGACTCGGAGAGCTAGGCTCGCTGACGCCGCCTCGCTGATTCTTCTGAAGCGGGGCTGGGATCCGGAGTCGCGTCCCGCGGATTCTTCCGAGGCAGGGCTGGGATCCCCAGTCGCGCCCCGCGGATTCTTCCTGGAGACGGGGCTGGGATCCGGAGTCGGAAGTCGGTATTGTTGGGGGCGTGCGGGGGCGACGAGTTCCCCCAGTTGAAGATTCGATCGACGGCGGTTGGGTGGGGCGGTAGCGAACCAGTTCCACTGGCCCGGAGATCTCCATGTCCCAGTACCCGCGTCACTTGCGCGCTCCCTCGCTCGCCTTGGCCGCACTGGCCGCCGGCCTTGTCCTGGCCGGCTGCGGCGAGGACGAGCCCACGGCTCCGGAGCAGGACCCCGGTCCCGCGCCGCCCTCCGCCGACACCACGAGCCCGGCGGAGCTGATCGCCGCGCATGCCTATGCGTTTTCAAACCGGGACCTGGATCGCTACGCGGCCACCCTGGAGGCGCCCTCCGGACGGGCCGAGGGTTTCGTCTTCTTCCCGCGAGTGGACGACGCGGCCGATTTTCTCTGGATCCCGGAGACCGGCTGGGACTACGCCGTGGAAGTCGGCATCATCGGCAACATGATGAATCCGGAGTTCGTCAGCGAAGAGAACGGCAACTCCGTCGACTCCATCGAGATGGAGCTCACGGTGACGAACGAGCGCGCGATCGAGGGAGGCGGGATCGAAGTGACCTGCCTGGCGAACATCCTGGTGCTCTGGTCCGCGAACGACGGGCTCTCCAGCGACACCCGTCTCGCCTTCACGATGTTCCCAGACGCGGACGGCTTCCTCCGGATTCGAACGATCCAGGAGTTGGAGATCTTCCGTCTGCCCGGTCGGGGGCGATCTGAAATGGGCAGTTGGGGGAGTGTGAAGTCCCTCTATCGCAGCTGACTGGTCAGGGGAGGGACGTCATGCACCGGCACGCTGGAACCGCCCACACCGGGACCCACCATTGCCGCTTTGACCGCGGAGCGACGCTTCGTTCTCTCCTGATCTCCACCGCCGTTGCATTTCTCCTGACGGGCTGCGCGGACAACGACCCGCTCTCCATCCAGGAGGAACCGCCGCCGCCGCGGGACACGACCAGCCCGGCGGTCGTGGTGCAATCGCACGAGACTGCCCTGGCTACCCTGGATCTGGATCTCTACACCGCCCTCCTGGAGGCGCCGTCCGGGCGGGCCGAGGGGTTTCGGTTCATTCCGCAGGCCGACGACGTGCTCGGCTGGCTCCCGCCCTCCGGCTGGGACTACGACCTGGAGCTCCGCACCGTCGGGCACATGATGGACCCGGAGTTCGTGAGCGAGTACACCCATGAGAACGTCGACAGCATCGAAGTCGCCATGGATCTGCTGAACGAACGCGTCATGGACGACGGCGGCGTGGAGGTGACCTGCACGGCCAGGATCACGGTGCTCTGGGGGCCGGACGACGGCGGCAGCAGTGACGTTCGCCTCGTCTTCACGATGTTTCCGGACGCAGACGGCTTTCTGCGGATTCGGACGATCGCGGAGCTTCCGGCCTTCACGCGGCTTCCTGCGTTTTCGTCGCGGGACGCGGTGCCGCCGGGCGACGACGCACGGGGCGTGGACGATGTCACCTGGGGCTTTCTCAAGGGACTCCACCGGTGAACCCCGGCACGTACGACTGGACCCGCTTTGAACTGGTGTTCTACTACGACGCCCCGTTGGAGGCTGTGTTCCGGGCGTGGGCCACCAGCGGCGGGTTGGCTTCCTTCTTCATCGAGCGGTCCGTGGTGACGGATGGATCCGGCCGCGCCCGCGCCGAGGACGAGTCCGCCGCCACCGGCGATTCCTATCGCTGGGACTGGCGCCAGGACTGGTCGGTGGAGGGCACGTTCACGAACGTCGTCGAGAACGAGTGCGTGGCGTTCACGTTCGGCCGCATGTCGGTCGCGGTCACGTTCGCCCCCTTCGAGGGGCAGACGGAAGTGCACCTGGTCCAGACCAACATCGGCGACGATCCGGACGGACTGGTCATGGGGCATCTGAACTGCCGATCGTGCTGGGTCTTCTTCCTCACCAACTTGAAGTCCGTCCTGGAGCACGGCCATGATCTTCGCGATTCGCAGTCGGATCGCGTGGCCTCCATGGAAGTCGGCTTCGTTCCGCTGTCAACGCGATGACCTCGCTGAAGGCGCTGCTCGAGGAGATCGGCGCGTGCCGCATCTGCGAAGCGCACCTTCCGCACGGACCGCGTCCCGTGGTGCGCGCCGACCGCCGGGCCACCATCCTGATCGTGGGACAGGCGCCCGGGCGGCGCGTTCACGAATCCGGGATCCCGTTCGACGACCCCAGCGGCGATCGCCTGCGCGACTGGATGGGCGTGGATCGCGACACGTTCTACGACGTGCGACGAGTGGCCATCGTTCCGATGGGATTCTGTTTTCCGGGGACGGGAACGTCCGGCGACCTGCCCCCGCGCGAGGAGTGCGCGCCCGCGTGGCGGGAGCCGCTGCTGGCCAAGTTGCCGAACGTGCAGCTCACGCTGGTGATCGGCCAGTACGCCCAGGCATATCACCTGCCGGGCAAGCGTCGGCCGGTCACGGAGGTCGTGCGGGGGTGGAAGGAGCACTGGCCGGACGTGATTCCGCTGCCGCATCCGAGTCCGCGCAACATCCGTTGGTTCACGAAGAACCCGTGGTTCGAGGCCGAGGTCCTTCCCGCCGTTCGCAAGCGCGTGGCCGCGCTGCTCTGAGAACCGCGGCCGCCCGCGTTCCGCCGGTTACCCCAGGTGGGTGGTGAAGTCCGGAAGCGGGTGCAGGCCGGCCAGCAGTCGATACTCCACCCCTTCCGACGCGCTGTACTTTCGCTGCAGATGACGGGCCAGTTCGTGGACGCCCCGCAGGAACTCCTGGCGGGCGGCTTCATTCGGGAGGCGGACCGTTTCGTCCACGAACACCACGCGATCCTGTCCCGCTCCCGGATGCAACTCGCGCAGCCCGCGCGAAAGCGACCCCGCCCAACGCGCGGTGGGCTCGTCGCGTTCATCCACGTTCTTGTCGGCGGCGAGTCGCCCGAAGACGCGAGGGCTGATGGTGAACGCGGCCGCGGCGGGGGTGAGGATCCGCTCCGTGCAGTTGCCCTTTCGCGTCTCTTCGACCAGGCGGACCAGCTTTCGCTTCTCCAACTCGCGGAGGTGGTAGTTCACCTTCTGCCGCGGAATCCGAAGGTGGCGCGCCACGCCCGAAGCCGAGTCCGGGCGCGTGGCCAGGTGTTCCAGGATCCGTCGCCGCATCGGGTGAAGAAGGCTGGCGGCCGCGGAGGCGTCGCGCAGGATGGCAACGGGCGGGACCGGGACCGATGCCTCGGAAGGATCGTGGCCACCGGAGCGGTCAGGCCCTTCGGGCGGGTCCGGGTGGCTGGGTCCGGCGGATGGGTGGGCGGATGGGTCCGTGGACGGGTCGGGCGACATTGGGTTTCCCCCAGAGCCAGGGCGAGAGGGTCAGGACGGTCGGGACGGTTGGGACGGTTGGGATGTGGATATTGTGGTGCCGACAGTTTGTGTTGTCAAGGCGATACGCCTTGTCGGCCGGACCCGGAACCGGTCCCCAGGGGCTCTGGACCGGCCTCAGGGGCCCGGGGCGTCGCCGGGCGGCGGGAGCGACCGGTCGGACGGCGCGTAGGCGAACCAGCCATTGCTCACGTAGACCCAGTTGAGCACGCCGCCGGCGTCCTGCTGGGCCACGCCCCACCACAGCGGCGTGGTTTCGGGAAGACCGAACACCCGGTCCAGGTTGGCGATCGTCCCCGTCTCGCCGGCGCAGTAGTAGTCCAGCGACGACCTCCCGCGAAGGTGGAACGCGAACTCCTCGCCCCCCTCGAGCGGCGAGGCCAGCGGGATCGTGTGGGTCGTGTCGGCGCCGCCCCCGTCCCGCTGGATGTAGAGGTCGATCTCCGCGTCCCCCCCGCCGGCGTCGAGTCGGAACAGCACGCAGTCCATCGATGTGTTCGGCGTGCCGTCCCAAAGGTCCGTGGGGCTGTGTTCGAACGGCGATCCCTTGGAGTTCGACTGCGGTGACAGGCTGCCCCAGAGCCCGAACACGGTGGTGGCCTGATCTTCGAGTTCGCTGAACCACTTGAGTTTGAAGTAGGCCCAGAAATCGTGGTCGTCCCGGATCGACCCGAACGGCGCCGCGGACATCAGCACCCATTCCGTGGAGTCCTGCAGCGAGCCCTGGAAGTTCGCGTACGTGTCGCCCAGGCCGGTGGTGATCAGGAGCTGGATTCCGTCATCCGTCGACGACGCGCGCGTGGTGTCGGTGGCGCCGAGCGTCACGAACACCCCGCCGGCGAGCGTGTGCGCCGGAGGCACGTAGAACGACGACCACCCGGAAAAGTCCCGCGCCCAGATGTTCGTTCGCCGGAACTCGCCGGAGTGGATCTCATACTTTGGCGCGCCGGCGAGCACGGAGTCGAGCGCGCTCGGCGTGGGCCCGCGGCTGGATTCGGACGCGCCAACGGCCGGCGGAAGGACGAGCAACCCCGTGAGCAACGCCCAGACAACACTTCGCATGGTGGTCTTCTCTCCCTGGTGGGCAATCGTGGTTTGCCGGAAGACCGGCCGCGGCGGCCGACAGCGGCTCATCGCGATGTTGCGCGTCGCCTCAGTCCAGCCAGGCGTCCACCTCGGCCCAGTCGATGCGTTCCACCTCGGACAGCGTGGCAATGTAACGGCCCTGGTCGCCGGACCGGGCCGGATTGTAGAACTCCCACACGATGGCGCCATCGGGAGTCACCTCGAGCGCCCGGCCGCCGTCCGACTCCGTGATCAGCGTGTTGCCGTTCGCCAGGCGGCTGGCGGCCCCGCAGGTCCGCGAGTGGAAGGGGAGCAACTCCGTCCCGCGATACTCCCAGACCGCCTCGCCTGTGGCCGGGTCCATCTCCACCACCACCGACTCGTCGAACTCAAGGCGGTTGTCAAAGAGGAGGAGGTTTCCGTTGGCGAGAATCCTGGGGTCGTGCTGTCCCTGGGGGTCGCTCTTGACCGCCCAGCGCACGGTAGGTTCGTCCAGGCTCACCACCGCCAGGACCCCCTTGGCATTCAACGAGGTCAGGACATCGCCGCGCCGGAACGCGGGAAGGCGATCCTCCAGGGATCCATCCAGCACATGAATCGTGTTGGTGTGGAAGATGTCGCCGGTGCGCACCCGTCCTCCCTGCAGCGTGGCCAGGAAGTCCGAGTTGCGGAACGCCTCCCAGATGGAAACCCGGCGCTTCTCCCGTCCGTCCGAATCCAGGATGGTGATGAAGTCCTCCAGCGCGAACGCGGTCTCGTGGATCTCCGGAATCACGCGCGGCTCCCGGGTCAGCAGGACGAGGTCGCCGTTCGGTTGCACCTCCACGTCGTGGTGCGCCCGGTTCTCCCGCGCCCAGAGCACGTTGGAGTCTTTGTCCAGCTTGATGATCGCAATGCCCTCGTAGATGGCAAGGATGTCCCCGTTGTCGAACAGGCGTGCGCGCCGCCACCACTTGGCTCCCGTCTGTTCGAGCATGTCGGAGTCCGGGAAGATCTCCGCCAGCGACGCACTCCACCGATGCAGCACCTCCCCGTCCATGTCCATGAGGATGGCCACTTCCCCGTCGCCCGAGCTGTAGAAGTTGGCGCCGTCCTGGGCGAGCTGCGGATCGTGGAACGAAACCCCGGAGCGCTCGTCTTCGACCACGCCGCCGAGATACCCGATCGACTTGAGCTGCTCCAGCTGCGCCTCCTGTTCCGGCGTGAGCGCGCCCAGATCCGCGGCCCCGGGAAGCTCTCTCCATCGGCCGGGATCGACCTCTTCATCCTGGCCGGGTCGGCCGCGGCGAAGCGGGGACGCCGCGCCGTTCGGAGTCTGGGTGGTGCTGGTGCCGGATTCACGGAATCGATTCAGATCCTCCGCCAGCGAACGCACGCGCGACGGATAGTGGGCCGCGAGATCCACGCGCTCCGCCGGATCCGAGCGAAGATCAAAGAGCTGGCCGGTCCGTGACAGCGGCATCCGAGCGCTGCTCGCCGCGGGGTCCAAGTCCACCACGAGCTTCCAGTGCGCCTGTCGAATAGCGAATCGCCCATCCGCCCGCTGGAACACGAACCCCTCTCGCACCGGCGGCACCGCCGCGCCCCGCGGACGTCGGCCCCGGCGGTCGCCCCACTGCAGTTCATCCAGGAAACTCTCGGAGTCCTCCGCGCCCGTTCTCCCCACCGGTACGCGCACCAACTCGCCCACGGTGGCCAGGACATCCTGAAGCCCCACGACCTTCAGGCTCACGCCGCCCGGCGGGATGCGGGAACCTTCCTCGGTCCCGTCGCCCCAGCGTGCCGCCATGGGCACGTGGTGCGTGGAGGCGGTGGCCGCGGTGACCAGGATCAGGGTATTGCCGGCGGCTCCACTCGCATCGATTTGGTCCACGAGCGCTCCGAGCGCGCGGTCGAACGCCTCGGCCGCCAGCGGCGAGCGCACATAGAGGAAGTACGGACGGTCGGGGTCCTGCGCCCGCCAGCGGTCCAGCCGCACAAGCGCAGTGGCGAACGCTTCGGCGTCGGCCGGGATCTCATCCGCGATCCGGTAGCCCTGGGTCCGGAGCGCGCCGGACAACGTGGACCGGGGCGAGTCCGGCGGAAGATCGGTGGGGGCCGGGCGCCACGCATAGCGACCGGTCATCAGCTCCGTCTCGGCCGCCGCCACGTCGGCCGACGGCGAGTACGCCTCTACAAAGCGGACGCCCTGATTCGCCAGGCGGTCCAGGTAGGGCAGTGCCGACGGATCTTCCGGGAACTCCAGCTGCTCGGCAACGATCAGCACGAGGTTCGGAAGCCCGTCCGCCGCCCCCGCCGCCGCGGAACCTGCCCACAGGCAAAGGGCGGCGACGATGGCAGTGCGCCAGGGTCGCGGCATGAAACCTCCCGGTGCTCGCAGGGGCGGATCGCGCGTTGGCGCTATGCTTCGGCCTCGCCTTCGCCGTTTTCGTCGTCGCCCTTGGGATCCGCCGTGACCACGCGAGCCACGCCCACGACCTCGTCGTCCGCGCCCGGCTTCATGAGCCGCACGCCCTGCGTGTTGCGGCCGATCTCGGTGATGCCCTCCACCGACATGCGAATCAGGATGCCGGCCCGCGAGATGACCATGATCTCATCCGTGGGCGCCACTTCCTTGATCGCGATCAGGGATCCGTTGCGCTCCGTGGCCTTGACCGTGTAGATGCCCTTGCCGCCGCGCTTCGTGATGCGATAGTCGTCCAGCTTGGTCCGCTTTCCGTAGCCCTTGGACGTGGCCACCAGAATGCTGGAGTTCTCGCCCTTCACGCAGACCATGCCGACCACCACCTCGTCCCCTTCCAGCTCCACGCCGCGCACCCCGCGCGCGCTCCGGCCCATGGCCCGCACGTCCTTCTCGCGGAACCGGATGGCTTTGCCGCCGCTCTTGGCGAGCAGGATGTCGTGGTTTCCGTCGGTGACCGAGGCGCCGATGAGCGTGTCACCGTCGTCCAGGGACAGCGCAATGATTCCGCTCTTCCGCGGCCGCGCGAACTCCGTCAGGAACGTCTTCTTGATCACGCCCTTCTGCGTGGCCATGACCAGGTGGTGGTCCTCGGTGAACTCCTTCACCGGCACAAAGGCGCACACCTGCTCGCCCCCCTGGAGCGGCAGCAGATTCACGATGGCCTTGCCGCGGGCGGTGCGTCCGCCCTCGGGGATCTCGTGCACCTTGAGCCAGTACAGTCGACCCCTGTCGGTGAGGAAGAGGATGTACTCGTGCGTGCTGGCCACGAACAGATGCTCGGAGAAGTCGTCCTCGCGCGTGGTGGCCCCCGTCACGCCGCGACCGCCGCGGCCCTGGCGGCGGTACGTGCCCACCGGCAGGCGCTTCACGTAGCCGAGGTTGCTGATCGTGATGACCATGTCCTCCTCGGCGATCAGGTCCTCCAGCACGAACTCGCCGGAGTCCTCCACGATCTGCGTGCGTCGCTTGTCGCCGAACTGCCGGACCGTTTCCTCCGTCTCTTCGCGGACCACCGCGAGCATGTTCTGCCGCGACGAGAGGATCGTGTTGAGGCGCTCGATGGTCTTGAGAAGCTCGGCGAATTCGTCGTCGATCTTGGTGCGTTCCAGGTTGGTCAGGCGGCCCAGGCGCATGTCGATGATGGCCTGCGACTGCAGCTCGGAGAGCTCGAAGCGCTTCATCAGCGCCTGCTTGGCGTCGTCCGGCGTCTTGCTGGCGCGGATGACCTTGATCACCTCGTCGATGTTGTCGAGGGCGATCTTGAGGCCTTCCAGGATGTGTGCGCGCGCCTCCGCCTTGCGCAGCTCGAACTCCGACCGCTTCTTCACCATGATGACGCGGTGCTCGATGAACTCCGAGAGCATCTCGGTCAGGCGCAACACGCGCGGGCGACTGTCCACGAGCGCCAGCATGATCACGCCGAACGTGACCTGCATCTGCGTGTGCTTGAAGAGCTGGTTCATCACCACGTTCGCGTTGGCGTCGCGCTTGAGCTCCAGCACCACCCGCATGCCGTCCCGGTCCGACTCGTCGCGGAGGTCGGAGATGCCCTGGATGCGATCCTCGCGGACCTGCCGGGCAATGTTCTCCAGCAGGTTGGCCTTGTTCACCGCGTACGGAATCTCGGTGACGATGATGGACTCGCGGTTGTTCTTGAACGTCTCGATGTTCGCCACGGCGCGAATGACCACGCGCCCGCGGCCGGTGGTGTACGCGCTGCGGATCCCCTCGCGGCCGTAGATGATGCCGCCGGTGGGAAAGTCCGGGCCCGACACGATCTTGAGCAGATCCTGGTCCGTGGTCTCCGGCTCGTCGATCATCTTCATGATGGCGTTGCACACTTCGGTGACGTTGTGCGGCGGGATGTTCGTGGCCATGCCGACCGCGATTCCGGAGGAACCGTTCACCAGCAGGTTCGGAAACTTGCCGGGAAAGACGGTGGGTTCTTCCTTGGTCTCATCGTAGTTCGGGACGTACGGGACCGTTTCCTTGTCCAGGTCCGCCATCAGCTCCAGGGCCTGCCGCGTGAGGCGCGCCTCCGTGTAACGCATGGCCGCCGGCGGATCGCCGTCCACCGAGCCGAAGTTGCCCTGTCCATCCACGAGCGTGTAGCGCAGGTTGAAGTCCTGCGCCATGCGCACGAGGGTGGGATAGATGACCGCTTCGCCGTGCGGATGGTAGTTACCGCTGGCGTCGCCGGCGATCTTGGCGCACTTCCGATAGTTGGACGTGGGCGACAGGTTCAGGTCGTTCATGGCCACGAGCACGCGACGCTGCGAGGGCTTGAGGCCGTCCCGGACGTCCGGGAGCGCCCGCGACACGATCACCGACATGGAGTAGTCGATGTAGGACGACTTCATCTCGTCTTCCACGCCGATCGGTACGATGATTTCCGGCATCTCTTCTCTGTTCCCTTCTTGGGGCCCCGTTCCGGGGCGCCGCCGCGGGTCCTAGATCAGGTCCAGGTTCCGGACCTTTTCCGCATTGTCCTCGATGAATTTCCGGCGCGGCTCCACCTGGTCTCCCATGAGCAGCGTGAACACCTTGTCCGCCTCCACCATGTCTTCCAGGCGAACCAGTCGCATGGTGCGCGTTTCCGGATTGAGCGTGGTCTCCCAGAGCTGTTCGGGATTCATTTCACCGAGTCCCTTGTAGCGCTGGACCTGCACGCCCTTGGTGCCGGCCTTGCCGGTGGCCATTTTCTTGACGAGTTTGTCCTTCTCGTCGTCCGTGTACGCGTACACCTCTTCCTTGCCCTTCTTCACCCGGAAGAGCGGCGGGATGGCGATGTACATGTGCCCCGCCTTGAGCAGCTCCGCCATCTCGCGGAAGAAGAAGGTCATGAGCAGCGTGCGGATGTGCGATCCGTCCACGTCCGCATCCGTCATGATGATCACGCGGCCGTAGCGCAGCTTGGCGAGATCGAACTCGTCGCCGATGCCGGTGCCGATAGCCGTGATCATGTTGCGGATCTCCTCGTTCGCGAGGATCTTGTCCACGCGAGCCTTCTCCACGTTCAGGATCTTGCCGCGAATGGGCAGGATGGCCTGGAAGCGACGGTCTCGGCCCTGCTTGGCCGTTCCGCCGGCCGAGTCACCCTCTACGATGAAGATCTCGCAGTGCTCCGGCTCGCGGATCGAGCAGTCCGCCAGCTTGCCGGGCAGGGACGAGTTCTCCAGCGCCGTCTTGCGGCGGGTCAGGGCGCGGGCCTTGCGGGCTGCGTCGCGCGCGCGGGCGGCCGCCACCGACTTGTCGATGATCTTGCGGGCCACGGAGGGATTCTGCTCCAGGAACTCGCCGAGCCGCTCGCCCACCGCGGCCTCCACGATTCCTTTGACCTCGGAGTTGCCGAGCTTGCCCTTGGTCTGCCCCTCGAACTGCGGCTCCGTGAGATTCACGGACACCACCGCGGTCAGGCCCTCCCGCACGTCGTCGCCGGAAATGGACGCGACCTTGTCCTTGCCGGTGCCGCGGAACAGGTTGTTCTTGGTGGCGTGGTTGTTCAGCGTGCGGGTAAGGGCCGCCTTGAACCCGATGAGGTGCGTGCCGCCCTCTACCGTGCGGATGTTGTTGGCAAAGGAGAACAGGTTCTCGCCGTAGGAGTCGTTGTACTGCATGGCGACTTCCACCGAGATCTCGCCGCGATCCACCGTGAAGTGGATGGGCTCCTTCTGGAGCACGGTCTTGTTCTCGTTCAGGTACTGCACGAACTCCGAGAGGCCGCCCTTGTAGTAGAAGTCGTGGGACTTGCCGCTGGCCTCTTCGCGGATCGTGATGCGCACGCCCGAGTTCAGGAACGCCAGCTCGCGGAGCCGCGTGGACAGCACGTCAAAGTGCATCTCCGTGGTCTCGAACACGTCGGGGTCCGGCATGAACGTGATCTTGGTGCCGGTCTTGTCCGCCTTGCCCGTGACGGCCAGCGGCGCCGTGGGCTCGCCGTCGTTGTAGCGCTGCGAGTGGACCTGTCCGTCGCGGCGGACCTCCACCTCCAGCCACTGCGAGAGCGCGTTCACGACCGAGACACCCACGCCGTGCAGCCCGCCCGAGACCTTGTACGCGTCCGAGTCGAACTTGCCGCCGGCGTGCAGCGTGGTGAGGATGACTTCCAGCGCCGTCTTGCCTTCCGCGTGCTGATCGATGGGAATCCCGCGGCCGTCGTCCGTGACGGACACCGACCCGTCCTTGTTCAGGACCACGTCGACCTGCGTGCAGAAGCCGGCCAGCACCTCATCCACGGAGTTGTCGACAACTTCGTAGACAAGATGGTGCAGCCCCTCGATTCCGGTGGAACCGATGTACATGGCCGGACGTTTTCGTACACCCTCCAGTCCCTTCAGGACCTGGATGTCACTGGCGCCGTATTCCTTCTTGCTGTGCGTCGTGTTCTCAGTCACCTCGGCCACACTCTCTCCCTGTCGCAGGCGTGTTCACCGGTCGTTGACGGTGGCCACGGCTCTCATGGTCGATCCTCTGCATCTCCTGCCGGTACGCGTCTCCCTGGAACCGCGGGTACGCGGCCGCAATGCGGGCATCCCGGCTGGCGTCCTCCGCCTCCGGAGTCTCCTCGGGAAGCTGCGCACGCGCCCGGGCATCCTCCGCCACGCGCTGTCTCCACTCTTCGCCCTGCGTGTCCTTGGTCA
>BQJX01000005.1 GCA_021604925.1 Gemmatimonadota bacterium | reverse complement strand
GCTCGCCGACGGACGTCGCCTGAAGGTCCTGACGATCGTAGACACGTGCACGCGGGAGTGTTTGGCGCTTGATGGACGCTCGACGTTTCGGGGTTCGGATGTCGCTGCAGTCCTGACCCGGCTCGGAGTTTGGCGCGGTCTTCCGGAAACGATCACCTGTGACAACGGAACGGAGTTCACGTCGAGGGCACTGGATCACTGGTCGTACCGGAATCGGGTGAAGATCGACTTCACACGACCGGGGAAGCCGACGGATAATGCTCACATCGAGTCGTTCAACGCCCGGGTCCGACAAGAGTGTCTATCGCAACACTGGTTCATTGGTCTGGAAGACGCTCGGAAGACCCTGGCCGATTGGAGGGATGACTACAACAACCACCGCCCCCACAGCAGTTTGGAGAACCTGACCCCGGTCGAGTATCGTCGAGCGGGGAGCTTTGAATCGGACCGAAGGGAGCCCCAAAACTTGCGAGCCTAGTGGCACAGGAAAAGGGTGCGGACCAGCTCGTCGGATAGTCACTCTAGGAGTGGTACTATGCATGGGGGCAGGTCACACTGTGCTGGCTTGGCTGTCGGCATCAGCGCCTGGAGACGAGCGCGCCTGGACACACGCCCCGCCGACTCGAAAACCGCACTAGGAGTCCCGTTTCCTTTGATGATGGGTGGCAATAGCGCCTGGAGACGAGCGCGCCTGGACACACGCCCCGCCGACTCGAAAACCGTACTAGGAGTCCCGTTTCCTTTGATGATGGGTGGCAATCGCCACTTGATTCTCCACATCGCCGAGAGGAAGATCACGAAAGGATCGCGAAGAAGATTCAGGACCGCGTTCGGAGGTCATGCTATGTCGGTTCATTTCAGACATGCGCTCCTTTCCATGCTGCTCTCCTCAACGGCTGCCATCGCCAACAGCCCGCCCGTGGCAGACGCGGGCCCTGATCTGACAACCTACCCGGACACCCACGGTGGAACGCCGTGCAACGGCTCCGCAACGGATCCCGACGGGGACCCCATCGTCTCGTGGCATTGGGAGGTGGTTTCTTCATCCGGAGATCGCGCGTTCCTGCTGCATGACGAGTCCCGGAACGCCCGATTCCGTACAATGATCGAGGGCGAGTACATCCTCGCCCTGACGGCCAGTGATGGCACGGTGTGGAGTGAAGCCGATTCGATGACTATTCGAGTTCTGGCCGCCCCGGAGGACCCGCTCGGCGAGCGGCTAGCCCACTGCTACGCACCCGTCCTGCTGTTCGCCCCCGGCGAGGAATACCTGCCGACGCTTCCTTTCTTCCTGGCGCTGGACGGCGTTGACAACGACGGCGATGGCCTCCTGGACTTTTCAGATCCTTCCGAGGTTGCGCCCGGCCCGAACGATGTGATGACCGCCCGCTACTGGCTCGATATCCGCGCGGAGCAAGTCGAGTTCGTGGAGGACCCGGACGCCGACTCACCTGGCGAACACGCGGTCTGGAACCATATGGATGCGGCGTACCGTGATCTCTATCCATTCGAGAAGGCGTCCAACGCGGTCGTGTTCTGGACCATGCAGCGAACAGCTGGTGCGCCCATCTGGGAAGCGTTGAAGACCGACCCGCAGTTCTGGCGACGCCTCGACCCACTCATACGAGACCAGGAGTCTCCCAACGACGAATTCTGGGTCATTGAGTACTACCTCTACTACGTGCGCGACAGAGGCATAACCGGTCATCCACACGACATCGAGAGGGTCCTTGTTCTTGTCCACGAATCGGAGGGGATCTTCATCGTTGTCGGGTCTGCGCACGACGCGCAAGAGCCCAACAACGTATCGATCGCCGCTCTACCGGCCCCTTCCGAGGAACTGCTCGAGTTCCTAGCTGAGGACGGATACCCCGACTTGATCAACACGCCGAATGCCGCGATCGAACATCGAATCTGGGTGATGGTCGAGCTCGGCGGACACGCGATGTGTCCAGACATGAACAAGAACGCCTCGTTCGACGTCGGGATAGACGTTTCCTGGCACACAGAGCACATGTGGGGTGTTAGAGACGTCGTTTCCGTCACGGGCGAAGGAGCCACAGCCAACTACAGCAGCATGATGACGTTTGACCGGAAGGCCGAGGAACGAATCGGTCCACCCTCGTTTCAAGGTGGGTATGGAATTGAAGCCGAAGGACAATTCAACTACAGCCTCGTGTCTTTGGAGCGCTACAAGACCGTCCTTGGGGAACTCGCGAACGCCCGAACGGTATCTGGGCCGTACCTCAGGGTGTTGCTCCAAGGTGCGGGGCTCTCGGCCGACGTTCTCAATCGCTCGATACCCGACGACCTTGGTAGTGACGCGGTGAGACGCCTGTCTCTATGGACCGCGGACACGCTCGAGATGAACGAGACGCTGTTCTCGGCTCACGCCCGGCGGCCTGGCCAACGGGCAGACCGGGCCAGCTTGAAGGTAAGGGACACGCACGCACGCGCCCGCCACCTTCCCTATGAACACGCATGGCGACGACAGAAACCAGAAGCGGCCTTCAACACGAACCTCTTCCCAAACCGAACACTCGGTCTCGCGATCGATGCATCCCTCACCGCGGTCAGCGACGAGGCGACCTACGGCGGTGACGTCCGAATAGGCACGCCGCTGGCGCGGATTGCACCGATCCGCCTCGCCGGGGTTCTTGAATTGCTCGTGGGGGTCGAGCAGCCGATCGGTGACTATCGGATCTCCATCACGTACGGTGCATCCGGTGTTCACCGATGGTCGTGGTTCTTCGGCATCGGTTGGACCGTCAATCGATCCCCGGCGTTCGTGTCGACTGGGCTGTGGGTTCGGATACGGAGGTGGCACGTGCCGCCTGTGCGGATCGAGAGTGAAACCACAGTCGATTGGGGCGACATGCGGCCGACGAACACTCGTTTCCGAGCAAGCGCCGAAGTAGTGCGCTTCTGATGCGCAATCCCCCCGGCGCGCGACTCCGGCATTCGGATGTTCGCCATTCTGTGAGGTGGGCAGGGTCTGGTTCTCAGCTCCCAGCCTTGTCTGCGGGCCAGACATCTCCTGCGGGCTTTCTAGTCTCTTACTCACCCACCGCTTAGCGCCGTAGAGACCACTATGTTGACTGTGGCGTCAGCATTTCGAACCAGGAGCGGCTGGAACCCGCGCTCGCCGACGGGGTATAATTGGGACGATGAAGGGAGGGTTCCACCATGAAAGTACGACTTGCTTTGGCCCTGGCCGCGATTCTCGTCGCTGGCACTGTCGGCGATGGTACCGACCTCGGCAATCCTGGACGCAACTTTGCTGGCGGACACAGCGTTGGCAACGGTGCGCCTGTTCTCGCTGGAATCACGGTCATCGGCAACGGCGCGCCCGTCCTTTCCGACGTCGGCGGCGGGCCTGTCCTCGCTGGCGTCATCATCATTGGCAACGGTGTGACATCGGACGGCACGGGTGTAGGGAATCCGGAGCGGACGTCGGAAGGCTTCGAGCACGGCAACGGCTGATCGTTTGAGCGTGCAACCAACGAGAGAACGACCTGCGACACCAACTATGCCGCAGGTCGTTCTTGCGTCCGGCTGACAATCCGTCCTCCCGTTCGCATGCGACCGCGGCCTTCGCCCGGTCCCCGCTGCTCTTGAACAACTCGTCCAGGCCCAAACATCGCCTGGCCGTCGACGCGAAGGCGGCGGACTTCGCGCGCTCGCCGAACCCCGTGCCCTCGCTCAGAACTGCCCGCAGGGCACGAACTGCCTCCTCGGGTTGAGCGCGGAACTGTCGGCGAGCGCGCCCGGACGCGCAGGCCCCCGCACGAAAACTGAACTAGGAGTCCCGTTTCCATGATGGATGGCAAGAGTCCCCAGCGCGCCTGGACACACGCCCCCCGGGCTCGATAACCGAACTAGGAGTCCCGTTTCCTTTGCGTCCACCCACCATACCGGATCTGTTTCCAGTGGGTTTCAGAGCCTAGTCATCGACGATCGCTCTCATCGCGCGCGCGACCAATGCATTCTCACGAGAGTGACTGGCCCATGCGCTAATGCAAGTATTTTGCTCGGACGCAGACAGGTACCGCGCACCAAACAACATCGCTGACCGAACATGGAGCGATGGCCGTCTGCGTACAGATGTCGCAGATTGCGACGTTGGGCGGGACGTCCATGGCGAGCGGCCACGAGTGCGGCAAGAGCTCGAATAGAAACGCCGACGCTCTTGTCCCCTAGTATCTGAAGCGCCCTGCGAGCGGTTGACATCTCAACGCCACCGTCCCCGGCCGATAGCAATACGGCAAGTAGCCACTGGAGTTGCCACTCGTATGGGAACGTGCCCTCTCTGAACAGACTCTCGACTCTGGAGGTGACTGAACCGCCCCGGTGTTCCCGGAGGCTCCCAATCTTCCGAACAGGGTGCCTCAAACCGCCGATCGACGAAACGCCCTCAGCCCAGCTCCGTTCCCTCGCTCAGAATGGAGACGTACTGGTCGTACGCGAAGAGGCGATTGCGCCGCTTGCCCGTGAGCTCCCGGACGACGCCGAGGCCCTCAAGGACTTGCATTCCGGAAGAGGCCGCGGGGAACGACAATCCCGTGTGCGAGGTGACGCTTGGAAGCGAGGTGATCGGGCGCTCCTTGAGGATCTGATGCACTCGCAACGCTGAGCCTGCCGCGCGACCTTCCCCCTGGATCCGCAGTTGGTCCTCTTGAAAGAGCGTTGTCAGTCGTTGCGCCGTCAGCACCGCTCCTGCTGCGGTCTGCGCCACACCTTCGAGAAAGAAAGTGAGCCAGGCTTCCCAGTCGCCGTCCCTGCGGACGCCATCGAGGAGGGCGTAGTAGTCCTCGCGGTGCTGTTTGAAATAGAGGCTCAGGTACAGGAGTGGTTCCCGCAGGATGCTCTCATGACAGAGAAGGAAGGTTATCAGGAGACGCCCGACGCGCCCGTTGCCGTCGAGGAATGGATGAATCGTCTCGAACTGCACATGCGCGAGCCCTGCCCGAATCAGGGTCGGCAGATCAGCCGGAACCGAGTGCAGAAAGCGCTCCAGGTCGGACATGCAGTCGAGCACGGCGTGTGGCGGCGGCGGCACGAACCTCGCCATACCGGGCCGGGCACCGCCGATCCAGTTCTGGGAGCGCCGGAACTCGCCCGGAGCCTTGTCGGCGCCGCGTCCGCGGGCAAGGAGCCGACCGTGGATCTCCCGGATCAACCGACTCGAAAGGGGGAGGCCCTCTCGCAACCGCTGCAGGCCGTGCTCCAGCGCGGCGACGTAGTTTGAGACCTCGAGCACGTCGTCCAGCGGCACCCCGGGCGCCTCGTTCATTTCGAAGAGCAGGAGATCCGAGAGCGACGACTGCGTGCCCTCGATCTGGGACGAGAGCACCGCTTCCTTACGAACGTATGCGTAGAGGAACAGCCGGGGGTCAGGCAGAAGCGTGGAAAGGGCATCCAGGCGCCCGAGGGCCAGATGCGCCCGCTCCATCGGTCCCTGGAGGGAGGCGAGGTCGAGCGGGGGTACCGGTGGCAGCGCGGCGGGCACAAACGCCCTCACCTCCTCGCCGGAGGTGGTTGAGACCTCATAGCGCCCTGTCTGGCCGCGTTTCAAGAGATGGTCTCCTTGTTCAGCCGAGTTTCACAGGCACTGTCGTTATTCAGCGTTTGGGCGTCAAGTCTAAATAACGATCCGCCGAGCGCACCCGCACTGGCGGTCACTTGGCGGCACCTCGGCGCAGACCCCGTCTCCACTCGTCTCCAGAACCTGGGTCCACGCGGAAGAACTCCAGTGCACTCGGGATTGCCCCCGTGGACTCGGTAACCGACAACGCCCCAAACGGTTAGCCCGCTATCTCGCTTTGCCCCATCGACTTCCGGGGCCTCCCGATTAGCATTCAAATCCTGTCCCCGCTACCAATATCGAAGGCCTGAACACCTTGGGGTTTGGGCCTTTAGCTTTGTGGGGGCGAGTGACAGGAATCGCGTCTCCGTAGTCTCTCCGCGGAATTGTGCGGTACCCCATCCGGCGCGATTCGGCTTCTGGAACACGCGGAGCCAACCGAAGTGGGCGCGCGAAAGTCCGGCGGAGAGGTTGCTGGACCGGGCGATCGCCGCATCTTGATTCCGGCGGCGGGAACCACTACTTCATCAGAACCGTCCGTTGCGCTCTGCACGAAACCTCCTACCTGAACCTGGTAGAAACAGACGCCGCGTCCGCACACCATCCATCCGGTGGCTTCCTTTCGGCCCAGGAATCATGAGGGCGTGCTTGGGCACGGTCCGAAAACCGGATCGGAGTCCCGTTTCCTTTGACGATGCGTGCCTGCCATCCACCAAGCGCGCCTACCTAACCAGGACCATCCGACCAACACGACGTTCGACGCCGGCCCGAACGACGTAGAAATAGATCCCGTTGGCCGCGATTCCATTCGTAGTCCTGCCGTCCCAGTCGACACGATGTGCACCACTCGGCATCGGCCCCTCTGCAAGCCGCCTGACCAGCCGTCCGGCTACGTTGTAGACTCTCACATCCATGAACGCAGGCCGATTCAGTTGGAACTGGATCGTGGTCGACTGCCTGAAGGGGTTCGGGTACGAGCCAAGCAGCCTGATCCCCCCAACGGCCGCGGCCGGCCCCTCTGGCTCGCCGACACCGACCGGAACGGGAACAAAGAAGCTCGCGGAGAGACAGTCAAAATCGGTTCCAATTGTCGCCGCCAGATCGTCGGTCGATTCCCAGACCACAATCCAGTCTCCGATCCCATTGCTCGCAACGTTCGGTTTGCGGTCCGTACCCGAATCGTGGGCGGCGTTCACGTTCAGAACTTGGACGTCCGTCCACGTCAGCCCCCCATCTTCACTCTTGGACGTCAGAATATCCGCATCCGTTCCCCATGCGCCGCCAGCGTCCTCATTGCTTCGCCAGACCGCGATCCAGTGACCTAGCCGGTCCGCAGCCACTTTCGGACCAAGATCCGCGCCGGTATCACCGACGCCGTTTGAATTGAGCAACTCCACAGCTGACCAAGACACACCCTGGTCAGAGCTTCGCGACACGAATATGTCCCCACCGTCCCCACCGTTCGCGGCGATATCCGCGCCCGACGCCCAAACGGCGACCCACTGACCCAACCCATCGGTGGCGAGAGCGGGCGCTGCGTCGCCCGCGGTTCCGTCTGAAGATCCTGAACTGTTCAGAAGGGTCTTGGCCGCCCAGGATGACCCGCCGTCCGTACTTCGCGTCGAAAACACGTCGTCATCGGTCCCGACTCCGCCCGTGGAGTCCGCAGAAACGAACACCGCCACCCAAGATCCGGAGCCTCCGCTAGCTAGCGCCCCGATCTTGTCCGTCGAATCATCGACGTCGGCGTTCGTGTTCAGTGGGAATGCGGGCCCCCAACTCAGTCCGGCATCTACGCTCAGGGCGGCCAAGATGTCCGCGTCAGCCCCCAGGGGTCCAGCGGCGACAGCCTCCCATGAGGTCCAAGCAGCGATTAGGCGACCCTGATGATCGTGGCTCAGAGCTAGGTGTTCAACCGGAGAGCCGTCACTCCCGGTATCCACGGACGCAGTCGAATTGAGCGGCGCGGCCGCGGACCACGTCGATCCGTCATCGGTGCTTCGGCTGTACAGGATGTCTAGGTCAGAGCCGATCGTCCCGCCCAAATCGTCATTGGACGTCCAAATCGCCACCCAGACGCCACTGCCAAGACCCAAGATTCGTGGGGCGTAGTCAGATGCCGAGTCGGTGAACGGCCGATCGCCCAAGGGGTCGGGGCCGGACCACGTGCGCCCTCCGTCTATGCTCTGCGCATGGAGGATGTCTAGATCTCCGCCGATCGCACCTCCCAGATCCTCCGTTGAGGCCCAGACCGCGATCCAAGTTCCTGCCCCGTCGCTCGCAATATCCGGCGTCACATCGAATCCCACATCCGACGTCGCATTGGCGTTCACCGCTGTTGGGAGGGCCGGAAGCACAGGATCATTGCTTGCCGGCTCCACCTGCAGAACTATCGAATCGCTAGCTACCATGCCATCGGAGTCCGTAGCGGAAACCGTAACAACGTGGGTTCCGGGGGTCAGGCCATAGACAATCCGCTGGCTGCCTTCACCAAGGGATCCGACCAGATCGGTGCTCCAGTCGATCGTGCTGTCAGCCAGCCTGCCATCTTCCGGATCCGAGACAGCGGCTTCGAAGACCAGGGTTGATGTTGAGGCAGCCGATCCACCGGGCGTCAACAGCCGAACATCAGGGCTCTTCTTGCTCCCAACTGTAAGGAAATCCACAATCGTCTCCACTCGGTTGAACCCATCCTCGGTGATCAGCCGCAGGAGGCCCTCGCCGGATGCACTACCTGGAAGCCCCGCGTCGGACAGCGTGTACGAACCGGTCGTCTGCTTGTACGTGAGCAACCGACCCTCTGGCGAACCCACTCGTTCGTATGTCAAAGTGTGAAACAACGAATCGCCGTCGGCATCCGTTGCCGACCACTCGATTGAGTAGCCGTCACCGAGGGTCAGACCCTGGACCGGAGCCAAGAAGGTCGCGACCGGAGGGCTAGCAGATCGAGTTCTGTCGAACAGTATTGTTTGCGACATCACTTCCACGATCTCGATTCGGTGAACACGGCCAGCCGCTGTCGTGTCCGAACTGAGAACGGCATCGAAAGGAAACACGGAAGAGTCCAGGTGGCTCACTTCCGTCTGCGGCAACCCTATGTCGTCCAAGAGTGCGCCCAACGCGTTGTAGGCGCGGAGACGCAGCGGCGACGTCTCGTCCGAGGCCGTTACCGGCTCTCCTTCCACATCGCCAAGCGCGCCAATCGCAACAACACCCGAATCGGGCCAGACCAGGCCGCGCACCTCGACGCCATGGGGCACGCTACCAACGGTTCTGCTCCACGGTAATGCATCTTCCACGGCTGCCGCTGTGATCCAGGAGAACCCAGCTGGGGCGACTTCTCGAAAGAACGAAGCTGTTCCTGGCATGACAATCTTCGGACAGTCTGAGCATCCGGGATGACCAGGATCGCTGCGGCCCAGCCTGCGCGGGTCAAGGCCGAGGTTCACGGTCACGACGTTGGGAGCGTCGTGATCGGCGTTGGTCTTGTTCGTAAGCGAATGATACATCTCGTGTGCATAGATATCGTTGTTTCGCTCGTTCCTGCCCCAGCTCACATTCTCGCTGCTCCTGGTCCCTCCGAGCCGATTGGGAGGGCCTTCTCCGAAAGAACTCGGGGCCCATGCGAACAGCGCGTCGCAGCTGCTGTTGACTCTCTCTCGCGCGTACTCCAAAGTCCTAAGTAGGGCTTTGCTGTCAAGTTCCGTGTCGCCCGTCTTGATGGCTGCTACTGCCCCTACCTCCTGTCCGACGAATCGATATGGATAGACCCAAGCCGGAAACATTAGGCGAAACCGATAGTCGCCCACGCCCGCACGAAGGGCATCGTCATCAGGCGAGGGCGCTGGCTCGTTGTCCGTCGAAACCGTCAGATAGCAAGGATCGACGGGAAACACGACCCGCCAATCCATGGACTCCTTTGTCACAATAGTCGTGTTGTTGAGGTAGTCGGACTCCGCCACCGGAACATACTCCGACCCGAACAGTTCTCTGGTCGCGGCCTTCAGAGAACATGGATTGACTTCGACCTCGAACTGATCGAGTTCCTCGATCTGACTGGCGCTGAGACTCAGGAGGAAGTTTATCGTGTCCTCCTGCCTATCCAGTACGTTCGGATCGACCGACGGCTGCAGTTTCTGCGAATCGTCGTTCTGTGGCCCGGTCGAGGGAATCTCATCGTAGCTACCGTCCGTGTATCGAACGCGGAGAACAGCATTCCAGTCACGCGGCGGATCTCCTGTGCGCACAACGATCGCACGCGCAAGCGTGAGTTTGTCGTTGACCAAGACGGTCGAATTGGTTGGGGTTTGTGTGGATTGGTAGAAGACCACACGGTCCACAGCCAGGTCTGGAGCGGACGGCGCCACCTTGGGACACAGGACGGGGTCACTGAAGCTGAGATACGGCGATCCATCACACCCAATGTCCGGCGGTGGATTCGCGTTGCAGACCAAGCCCGCATCGTACTGAAGAGCCAACCGGATCTCATGCGTCCCTGGAGGGAAGTCGACGACGATGTTCTCCCCCCAGGTGGCCGTGTTCTGCCATCCAGAGTCGTAGACCACACCGCCGTCTAGGTACACCAATGCGCGGCCATCCGGATGAAAGCCCCAAAAGGCAAACGCGAAGACAGAAAACTCACTCGGCACGTCGCAGGTTATCGACTGGCGCGCGCTAACCTCCCCAATACCAGCAGGGGCCCCTGCGGTGCATCCGTCACCGAATGCGACACCACCGCCGCTTCCCCCATACGAACCAGCGCATGGCCCGACGCTATCGAAGATCCAGTCCGCGGAAACGAAGCAATCACAATCGGTATTCGCGACAGCTATGTTGCTGTAGGCAAGCAGCATTGGGAAGAGCACCAAGGCGATCGACAAGCGCATAGCCACCTCCGGAATTACGCCAACCAGCTGCTTCGAAGGAAAACCTCATACATGGTCGCACGCGTCCCCAACCCTGCGCAACAGGGGGGCGAGAGGGCTGCCAGCGCTCTTGGGCGGGATTGGATGCGGTCCTCAGCGACCAACTGCGTGCTGACCGGGGACTTGCCGGTTTGGGGGCCGGTGGCGGTGGAGGCGGCCCCTTGGGGAAAGACAAACGCGACTGCGACAGGGGCGGCCATGCAGAGAAGTCGATGTTTCACGCTTGTCTTCCCGATTGTCAATGTCGCGTTGAGTGAACTGGCCCGCAGGAGTCTCCGACCGTGCCACAAGACAAGCTGGTGACTGCCCCCAAAAGGCGCCCGAGGGTACGCCTCAGTGACCGACACAGCAGAGCCTCTCCTCCGCAATCCCTCCTTCACTGGGGAGGACGCCAGGGGACTCGACCTACTCGCGTAACCGACGAGGCGTCGCGCACATGCGGTGTAAGCACTTGAATAGATGTCACTTGGAAAAGCTCGGCGGGCTCGGTTCAAATCCTGTCCCCGCTACCAATACCGAAAGGCCCGTAACTCCTTGAGTTGCGGGCCTTTTCGCGGTTTGGGGAAACCGGATCGCGATCGGCGAAACCGGCCGTCTCCATTCCGCAATGTCTCCATTAGGACGGCCCCGCCGGACCATCGGCACGCCGTTCTCACCTGGCCCTTGGATTCGCGCCCCCGACCCCTTACTCTTGTTGGAACACCGCGCCGCGCCCGTTGCAAGTATGAGCACGGCCATGAACAACAAGGCAGGATGCGAGATGTCGAACCATACTCCGATCCGAATGCCCGTTGCCGATTCCCGACATTGCAGCGCCTGGCTGGCCATGCTTCTGGCGGCGGCCTCGGTCGCCACGACTCCCTCCAGCGCGTCGGCCCAGTGCGAACTCACCAAGCTGACCGCGCCGGACGCCGGCACGAGCGACGAGTTCGGCACCACCGTGGACGTCGACGGCGACATCATCGTCGTGGGCGCACCGCACGCCGACACGTTCATCACGAACGAGGGTGCCGCGTACGTCTTCTATCGCAACGCCGGTGGCGCGGACAACTGGGGATTCGTCAAGAAGATCTCCGCTTCCGACGGCCTTCCCGGCGAGGGGTTCGCCAACAGCGTCGGCATCAGTGGCGACGTGATCGTGGTCGGTTGCGCCCTCGATGACGACTCTCCGCACAGCAACTCGGGCTCCGCCTACGTCTTCCATCGGAACGCCGGCGGCGCCGACAACTGGGGGCAGGTCAAGAGGCTCACGGCTCCTTCCGCCGCCTCCAACAACCTCTTCGGTCAGAGCGTCGCCGTTGCGGGCGACGCCATCCTCGTGGGCGCGCACGGCACGTCGGCCAACACCGGCGCCGCCCATGCGTTCGGGCGCAACCAGGGCGGCAGCGACAACTGGGGCTACCAGGCCGCGCTGGACCCCATCGACGGCGGACCGGGCGCCCAGTTCGGCTGGTCCGTGGACGCGGACCAGACCTACGCCATCGTCAGCGCCCACAAGCAGAACGGCGGCGGCAACGCGCGCGGCGCCGCGTACATTTTCGAGCGCGACGCCGGGGGGACGGACGCGTGGGGCCGCGTCGCCAAGCTCACCGCCTTCGATGCGGACGACTTCGACAACTTCGGCTACGACGTGGCCATTCAGAATCGGCGCGTCGTCGTGGGCTCGCCTTTCGACGACGACGAAGGCGCGGCCAGCGGCTCGGTCTACGTCTACGACCCCGGCGTGGGCGACGTCTGGAACTTCGTGGCCAAACGCACCGCCTCCGACGGCTCCTCCGACGACCAGTACGGACTGGCGGTGGGTGTGCATGGCGATGACGCCATCGCCGGCGCGCACTACGTCGGCAACGGCGTCGGTGCCGCGTACCTGCTCAACGCCGACGAGGGTGGCTCGAACCTCTGGGGTGAGGTCGACAAGCTCGTCGCCTCCGACGCCACCGGCGGCATTAACTACGGCTGGGATGTCCGCCTGCACGGGTCCACCGCCGCCGTCGGCGCCCGGTACGAAAGCTCCGCGGCCGCCAGCGCCGGCGCCGTGTACGTGGTCGACTTGATCTGCGTGGTGGTGGGTGTCGATGCCTTGGACGTACTCCAGGCTCCCACCCTACAGGCACTGCCGAACCCGACCCGTGGCGAGGTGCGCATGCGCGTGTTCCCGGGCTCCGCGGATGTTCTGAACGTACGCATCTTCGACGTGAGAGGGAACCTCGTCCGCAGGCTTTCGCCACAGCCCGTGCAACCGGGAACGCCCGCCGAGTGGGTTTGGGACGGCAGGGACGACAACGGACGGCCCGTCACCGCCCAGACGTACTTCTACGAGATCGCGGGGGCGGCGCAAAGAAGCACCGGTAAGCTTACGCTCGTCCGGTGAGCGGGGCGCTTGGGGCCACCTCACCCCTCCGCCACCACCCGAAACCGATCCGCCTCCGCCGGAACGTTCAGCCCCTCGTAGACCTGCACCAGCTCGCCGGCCACCCGCTTCACGCGCCGATTGCCGTCTCCGTAGGCCTCCTGCAGGGTGGTGAACGCCGGTAGCAGCAGGTCACGAGCCTCGTCCCAGCGCCCCTGCTCGCGATACACACTCGCCCGAAGTGCTTCCACGTAGGCGACATCGAGAGCGCGCTCCAGCTCACCATGGATCGCTTCCGCTTCCCGGTAGCTCGCTTCGGCTTCCGCCAGGCGACCCATCCCCTGCAGGGCCAGCCCTTGATTGTGGAGACTCGTGGCCACCTCCGCGTGACGTTCGCCGCGCACCTCCCGGAGGCGGGGAATCAGGTCCCGAAAGATCTCGACGGCGCGCTCGTGCTGACCCGACGCATTCGCCACGCTGGCCATGTTGAGCTGCGTTCGCAACACGTCCACGTGCGCGTCCCCGAGATTCCGCGCCCGGATGTCGTGCACCCGCGCCAGAATCTCCAGTACCTCGTCGTGCTGTCCGTTCCGGTACGCCACGTGACCGCTGTTCTCCAGGATGGTGGCGTACTGGGGATGGTCCGTTCCGAACTGCGACTCGATCGTGGCCAGTGCTTCCTGAAAGAGCTCGGCCGCGGACTCCAACTCGCCGCGTCGCACGCGCATCAGGGCGAGGTCACTCAGCCGGACCCCCAGTGAAACATGGCCCGCCTCGCGGACCAGATCGACGGCCAGGGTCGACAGGGAATCGGCCGCGGCCAGATCCCCCGACAGTGACTGAACGATTGTCGAACGGAGGAAGTGCCCGTTGGCGCGAGGTACCCGGGTGTCTTCGTCGAGCTGCCCCAGCATCTCCTCGCTGAGCGTCACCAGCGACTCCGCCTCCGCCAGTTGTGAGGTCTGCCACAGATTCTCCGCCAGTTCGAGCCAGGCGGCCGCTTTCTGCAGGGAGGGCCCCGAGTCGTTCAGAAACCGGATGCGCACGGCCTCGGCCGCGGATTCTCGCGCCACCTCCGGGTTGCCGCTCCCGGACTGAATCTCGGCCAGCCGCATCCACACATCGGCCACGTCCGGATGATCCTTGCCCAGTACCTCGGTGCGGATCCGAAGCGCCTCCGCCATCTGCTCCTCCGCCGCCGCGGGATGCCCGACCCCGTGGTAGGTGTTCCCGAGGGCCGCCCTCATCTCGGCCTCCAGCAACGGCTTCTCGGCAAACGCCTCCCCCACCTCTTCCACGGCCGCATCCAGCGTGGCCACCACGGTCACGTCGCCCGAGCCGCCCAGCCACGGATCCGCGGACTCGAGCATGTCTCGCAGGAACGTGTTCATCGCTTCGGCGCGGGCGGCCTGATCCTGCGCTTCGTCCCGCGCCACCGCCACTCGCCGGGCCTGCAGCGTGGAAGAAACCGCGAACGCCGCCAAGAGAAGGACGGCCGCCGCCGCCGTTCCGACCCCCCACCGGTTCCGCCTCACGAACTTTCTGACCTGGTACAGGGTGCTGGGCGGCATGGCCAGGATGGGCTGATTCAAGAGCGACCGTTCGAGGTCCTCCGCAAGAGCCGCCGCGCTTTGGTAGCGCCGATCCGGATCCTTCTCCAGCGCTTTCCTGGCGATGGTCTCCAGGTCCCCGTGCGCAAGCCCGCGGGCGGAGGGAATCGAGTGGAACGACGCCGGCTCCACTTCCCCGATCACGCGAATGGCTTCCACGATCGAGCTCTTCTTCGTCTCGTACGGATACCGTCCGCTCAGCATCCGGTAGAGAATCACGCCCAGGGAGTACACGTCCGTACGCACGTCGATCTCGTCCGGATTGCCGCGCGTCTGTTCGGGGCTCATGTACGGAAGCGTCCCCTTGATCGTCCCGATCTCACTCACCACGCTCATGGCTTCGGTGTCGGCGTCCGTGATGCGAGCCAGGCCGAAGTCCAGGATCTTGGTCGCGCCGTCCTCCCCCACCACGATGTTCGAAGGCTTGAGGTCCCGATGGATGACGCCGCGCTGGTGGGCGTAGTTCACGGCGTCGCAGATCTTCCGGAAGAGCCCCACCCGCTCGCGGATCTCGTCCCGGGTCAGTTCGCCGCTACCGCGACTCCAGTGCTCGTCCAGGGTCCGCCCCCGCACGAGTTCCATGGCAAAGAAGTGCTGGCCCTCGTCGGTGCGGCCGGATTCGTAGATCGCGCCGATGCCCGGATGCTTGAGACGACCCAGCGTCTCCGCTTCGCGCTGGAAGAGTTTGACCGAGAGCTCCGTCACGAGATGGCCACCGCGCACCACCTTCAGCGCGACCCTCCGCTTGGGGCTCTGCTGCTCCGCCTCGTACACGACGCCCATGCCGCCCTCACCGAGCTTGCCGAGGATCGTGTAGTTCCCGATGGCAGCGGGCAGCGGCGTGGACTCCCCGGCCGGGCGACCGTCGACGGGAACCGTCGCGTCGTCACCCATGGGGAGCGTTCCATCCGGATCGCGGGGCGGAGGTTCGGGGGGCATCATTCGCGGAGTGTAGCCGTCCGCGCGGGGGACACCAAGCCCGTTCGCCCACCGTTCGGTTCTGCGCCCCGCGGCGTTGGTTGGGTACGGGGTCGCCCTGACCCCTTCAGCCCCCTTCGCAGGAGGAACGGATGAATACCGACCGTCTTCGCCCCACTGCCGTCCACAGGCCCGTCGTGCGGCCGGGCCGGGTACTCGTCGCGCTGGCCGCAGCGCTGATCTGCGCTTTGGTTCCCGGGTCCGCCGGCGCCCAGCAGGTCTTCGATGTACTCGAACCGTTGTTCGATGGCGAGCGCTCCCTCCGCTTCATCGTGGCTCACGACGAAACGGCCGCGGAGGACGTTCACGTGACCGTGGCCTATGCAACCCACCTGTCGGCCTTTACGCCCGGCATGGGCGGCACTTTGTACTCGGGCAAGCCGGTCCTGATGCGCATGAGTTCCGGGCGGCTTGAGGCCCGCTTCGTGTTCACCCACCCGCATCATCCGAGCACGCCGAACGCCGCCCTCTACCGTCATCTCGTGAATCGATTCGGCGCCACGGTCGTCCGGTATCCCGAGCTTGAAGGCGGGGCATTCGCATTCCCGGTCCTGCAGATCGAAAGCAACGCCATCGACATGGTGGTTCCCAGCGTTCCGATCGAACCGGATCAATGCGTGTACTACCGCATCACGGTGACCGCAGGGACCACGAACACCACGCCCATCGACTCGTTCCGAATGCCGGGTCGCTTTGCGGTCGGGCTCGTCGGCGACTCCTACTCCTCGGGCGAAGGCGCGCCGGACGACCCCGCGGACGGCAACAACTCCAACATGTGGCAGGACGCCGATTGTCATCGCTCGAACAAGTCCGGCCTGGTCCGCGGGGTCAAGCGCTTCATCTCGCGGAACCCGGAGGCCAGCATCTCGTGGGTCCACCGCGCCTGCAGCGGCGCGGTTCTGGGAGATCTGGACGACCAGATCCGGGACGTGAGCGATACCTTCCGCGACCGCGGCTCGGACCGCGTGCACGCGCTGCTCTTCTCGATCGGCGGAAACGACCTGGGGTTCGCCGACTACGTGGTGGACTATCTCTACCATCCGATGGGTGTCCTCCAGGACATCTGGTGGACTCCCCTGGACGAGCTCGCCGAGATCCTGGAGAACATGGAGGAGGACCTGAACGGTCTGGACGAACAGTACAGAACCGGCCTCTCCGAGTTCATCGACGGATTCCAGGAAATCCCGCCGCTCGTGGGCATGTGCACCTATCCGAACCCCACGCGAGGACCGTGGGGCTTCTGCGCATCGCATCCGTATCTGCCTCAGTTGGCGAACTACACGTGCTGTCCGTGGGAAGTCGGGCCGAGCAATCCGCCGAGCGACTACGAGATCATGTCGGGCTCCTTCGTCGACCCGTTGAACCGACTGATCCGATCCACGGTCGAAGACCAGAACTGGACGCTGATCGACGTGGCGAGCAACGCGGGGCGACATGGAATCTGCAACTGCGAGGATCCCTACTTCAATCTCCCGGGCCCCTCGCTGGCGCTGCAGAACGACTTGTCCGGTACCATGCACCCGAACTCGGAAGGGTACTGGGAGATGTACGGTGACGATGTACAAACGGGCCTGGAATCGATCTACAGTCGCTGGCTGGGCAACAGTGCACTCGGATTGCTGTTCTTCCCCGGCCGCGCCCCGGAGCCGTGCTCGACGGAATCCCCGCTGCGGCTGGCCCGGCGGCCCGACTTCGGCATCGACGCCCGCCTCCTCAGATTCCTTCGCGACGACCGCTGGAGCATCGCGAAGGACTCACCGAGTGATGATCTGAAGCGGCTCACCGAAGACGAGGACGCCGTCCGAATGCTCGACCGGGGGCAGCTCCGGAAGTTCGAGTGGCTGCGATCCGTCCAGGCGCTGCGCTGGTCGCCGGGGATCCGGGAACCGCAGAGGGATCCGCGTCGGGTGCGCGCGGTTCACTCGATCGAGGATCGGCGGCTTCCGAACGCCTCGGCGGTCGCAAAGAGAGTGGCGGCCCTGGAGGCCTCCGCGAAGTTCCAGAAGCACGCCCAGGAACAGCGAACCCGGATGCAGGAGAGCGGAGTGCTGGCCGACACGGACTTCGTCCATCCGCTGGACGGCATGTACAACGAGGAGTGAGCGCTCCGCCCGACAACGTGCCCCCGGTCGGTTCCGATCGGGGGCGCGTCCGCGGGCCGGTTCGACGTGACCGAGCGCGGCCGCCACCACTCGGTCCTACCGAGCCAGCACGATCCGCCGCGTGGAAGTCCCCCGGCCCGCATCGAATCGGACGAAGTACACCCCGGACGGCGCGGCGATGCCGCGATCCGTCCGCCCGTCCCAGATCACCTGGTGGGTCCCCGGGGATCGGACCTCATCCGTCAGGCGGCGCACGACCCGGCCTCGAACGTCCACCACGCT
>BQJX01000004.1 GCA_021604925.1 Gemmatimonadota bacterium | reverse complement strand
ACAGCCCTGCCGACGAGGCGGGTCTGGAACGCGGCGACATCATCCTGCGATTCGACGGTCAGTCCGTGAGTTCGCCTTCGCGCCTTCGGAATCTCGTGGCGGTGGCAGGCGCGCAGAAACGGGTGGAGGTCGTCTTTCTGCGCGACGGAAAGGAACGCTCCGTGGACGTGAAGCTCGGGGAACTCGATTCGCACCAGGGCTCCACCACGTTCGACCCGGATGATGGTGCCCTCGGAGGGCTGACGGTCGCGCCCCTCGACGATTCGCAGCGCCGGACGCACCAGATCCCGGACGCGGTCACGGACGGCGTCATCGTCACGGAGGTTCAGCCGGGATCCGCGGCCGCGCGCGCGGGTTTCCGATCGGGTGACCTCATTCTCGAAATCAATCGCAAATCGGTGGATTCCGTCCAGGACCTCCGCCGCCACTATGATCGGGCGACAGGCAGCGTCGCCCTGCTTGTGCAGCGGGGGCGCTCAACGCTCTTTCTTGCCCTGAGAAAGCCGTAGTGCGCGCCGAACGCGCGAGTTCCAACCCCGCAAAGGAGGTGCCATGGAGAACCGCCCCGCCCCCACCATCAACCCTCTTCGGAAGGAGAAGCCTGAAATGACAGTGACCGAGAGGGTCCGTGAAACCGCAACGGATCTGAAAGAAGACCTGAGAGAGACCGTGGATCACCTCCGGGAGGAGGTGGCCCAACTCAAGGCCAAGGTGGGCCAGGCCGTGCCGTTCCGGAAGAAGGAGGCGAGCCTCCCGGTTCGGACGGAACGCCCTGCGACGCTCCCGTTCCAGGGGTGGCCCGCCCTCTTCGAGGACGCTTGGTTCGCGCAGGGCTCGCCGCCCTCCCGATTCCCGAGCCTGCTTGGGCAGATCGGCCCCGGCTTCGTGGGTGAATCGCCCCGGGTGGATGTCACGGAAACCGAACGCGAGGTGCAGGTCCGCGTGGAGCTCCCCGGAGTCGACAAGGAGGACATCGATCTGTCCCTCAGTGGCAACATGCTTGGGATTCGAGGAGAGAAGACTTCCGAGATCGAAGATGAAGCTCATGGATTCCATCGGCATGAGTGCACGTATGGATCGTTCGTCCGATCCGTTGGATTGCCTTGCGACGTACAGGGAGATCGAGCGGACGCCCGCTTCCAAAAGGGCGTGCTCAAAGTGACGTTGCCCAAGACGTCCGAGGCCCGAAACCGCGTCCGGCGCATCGCCGTCCGGCGCGGGTAAGCCCCACAACCAGGAAGGAGGACCAGACCATGAACGCCATCCGCAATCTCATTCACGACGCACGAGACCGCGCTGCTACCGGAGCAATCGCGCTTCTGACGCTGGTCCTGGTCGCGAGCGCGCCTGCCTTCGCGGCAGATCCCGCCGAGCGGGAGGAACAGCGAGACCAGTCGACGATCACCACGGGAAGCGGCGAGCGCTTCCGGACGACCGTCGAGCGGCACACGGAGGGGAGCCTGTCTTCCGAGGACCTGAGGCAAGCCTCCCTCTTGACGTCGCGTGCGGTCAATCACCTGAACGACGCCATCAACGGCCTTCTCGACCAGGACACCGATGCCGCCAGGGCCGAGATCGAGAGGGCCCAGACGTTGAGCAAGCTGGTGCGCGAGCTGCTCCCGGTCACGACGGTCACCACCGTCGTGGCGGACGCCAACGGTACCGAGGTCTACCGGGACGTCGATCAGGTCCAGGATGACAAGATCCCTCTGTATCGCGGCATGATCGCGGTGGAGGTCGTCGAACCGATCATCGACGCCAAGGCAAAGGCGGCTGCCGTCAAGGGGCTGCGGCTCGCCGACACCGATGTGATTCGCACATCGGTGCTTGCCGACCTCAGCTACATCGAGCGCAAGCTGAGACGAGCGAGCGCCGTTCTGAACGATCCCGAGGAGGCGTTGGCGCAGCTGACCCTTGCGCAGACCCAGGGCATCGAGGTGGTCGTCAATCACGGAGAGGATCCGTTGGTGGAAGCGCAGTACGCGCTGCAACTCGCCGAGCGCATGGTGGAAGAGGGCAAGCACGAGGCAGCGAGAGACAACCTGCGAGTGGCTCAGATCCAGCTGGGGACCTACGGCGCTCTGCTCGGAAAGGAAGCGGCGGGAGATGTCCAGGAGCTCGAGCAGGAAATCGCCGACCTGACGCCACGGACCAAGCAGAAGGGCGCCGCGGCGAAGATCCGGGGGTTCTGGGAGCGAGCCACGAGCTGGTTCGAGGAACAGCCCGGGCAGGCCCACCCCGTGGACGGGGACCCGGACGAGGACGTCCAAGCCCCGGCGACCCAAAGCTGAGTCATCGAGTGGGGTCGGCGGCTGGTCCGTGCGCCGGCCCCACACCCTGCGTTGTCCTTCCCGCACCGATTCCCCGATCGCTCGTCTCCCGCTTCCGGAACTCGTTGCGCCGATTGCCCCGCTCTCCGTTCCCGAAGTGGTTCGATTCCCGGGAAGCCGCTACAGTCCCCGTGACCATCCGCCCTTCCCTACGTCCCAGGAGTCCGCCCCCAATGATCGGCAAGACCCTCGCCCACTACAAGATCGTGGAGAAGATCGGCTCCGGCGGCATGGGAGACGTGTACCGGGCGCGCGACACCAAGCTCGATCGCGACATCGCCATCAAGATCCTCCCCGCAACCTTGGCCCAGGATCCGGAACGCCTGAGCCGCTTCGAGCGCGAGGCCAAGACCGTCGCCGGGTTGAACCATCCCCACATCGTCACGCTCCACTCCGTCGAGCGCGAGGGCGATCAGCACTACATCACGATGGAGCTGGTCGAAGGACGCACGCTGTCCGCGGCGATCCCCGAGAACGGATTGCCGCTGGATCGGTTGCTGGACCTCGGCACCTGCATGGCGGACGCTGTGGCCAGCGCGCATCGCAATGGCGTGACGCACCGCGACCTCAAGCCGGACAACATCATGATCAACGCCGAGGGCCGGCTGAAGGTCCTCGACTTCGGTCTCGCCAAACTCCAGGACGAGGCAGGCACAACCGAGTCCGAGGCAACCGTTGCGGGCGCCACGAACGTCGTGACCGGAGAGGGCCGGATCCTGGGCACACCCGCCTACATGTCGCCCGAGCAGGCCGAAGGCAAGCCGGCCGACCATCGCTCGGACGTCTTCGCGATGGGTGTCATCCTCTACGAGATGGCCACGGGGATTCGGCCGTTCCAGGGCGACACGCCGATGTCGACGATCACCGCGATTCTCCGCGACACGCCATCCCCGATCTCGAGTCTGAACCAGCGGCTGCCGCGTCATCTGGGCCGGATCGTGAAGCGCTGCCTGGAAAAGGATCCGGGGCGCCGCTACCAGACGGCCCTGGACGTCAAGAACGAGCTCGAGAACCTGCGCGAAGAGATCACCTCGGGCGAGATTACGGTTCCGGCTGCCGGCCCGGCTGCCGGTGGCGGCGGTGGGCGCAAGGGACTCGTGGCGGTGCTGGGCGTCGTGGCGGTGGCCTCGGTCGCCTTCGGCGTGAGCCAGTGGCTGGCCCGCGGGTCCGCCCCGCCTTCAGCGTCGGCTCCCCTTCAGGAGATGGAGATCCGTCGCCTCACGGCGACCGGCAACACCCGCGCCCCCGCAATCTCGGGCGACGGCCGCCATGTAGCCTACGTCGTCGACGAGTCCGGGAGTGTCCGCATCGAGGTGATGCAGATCGCCACGGGCAGCCGCATCCAGGTCACTCCCCCGGAGGTCGCCGACCTCCGCGAGTTGACCTATTCGCCGGATGGGGACTTCCTCTACTACCTCCGGCAGGACCTCGGCGCCGAGAACCGGGATCTCTTCCGGGTTCCAGCGCTGGGTGGCCGGCCTCGCAAGGTGGTCGACAAGGTCCGTTCCGGGATCTCGTTCTCTCCGGACGGCGAGCGGATCGTCTTCGTCCGCGCACTGGGCGACGGCCGGGAGCTTCTCGTGATCGCCCGTCTGAAGGACGGGGTTGAGGAGACACTGGAGGAGCGGATCGGCTCCCAACTCGGAGAACCCTCCTGGTCACCGGACGGCCGGACGATCGTCGCCCCGGAGATCCTCTTCGTCCCGCGGTACCGGGCCCGCCTCTGGCTCTACGATCTGGAACGCAAGGAAGGCTCCCCGGCATCGGACCGGGAGTGGTGGGGCCTGGACGACGTCCACTGGTTTCCCGAGGGGAACGGACTGGTCTTCTCGGGACGCCCCGATGTGTTTACCTCGAACCTCTGGAGCATGACGGTTCCCGGCGGGGACGTGCAGCGAATCACGAATGACCTGAACGATTACACGGACCTCTCCCTGACGGCAGATGGCCGATCGATGGTCAGTGGACAGGGCCTCTCGTCCTACGACCTGTGGACGGTACCGCTCGCCGGCGAGGGGACCGCTCGCAACCTGACGAACGCGAGCAGGGCATTGATCTGGGTCACGGCCTGGCGGCCGGACGGGACCATCCTCTACTCGACCGCGACCACGACGACCCTGTCCGTGGACATCTGGAAGGTGAACGCGGACGGCGGCGCGCCGGAACAGGTAACGTCCTGGCCGGAGGTCGAGTTCCACGTGGCGGCGAATGAGCGGAGCCGAACGATGGTGTTCTCGTCCAACCGCGGAGGGCCGATCAATCTTTGGCGCACGGACTCCTCCGGGGGCGATCCCGTTCGCCTGACCGATGGCACCTTCAACAGCCATGCGTCGATCCCCACGAATGGCGAGTGGGTGTTCTATGTCGACTTCCAGAGTTCCCGGATGATGAAGATGCCGCTGCACGGAGGAAAGGCCGTCCCCGTGAGCGATGCGCGATCGAACGCGGGCGCCGTGTCTCCCGATGGAACGCTGGTCGCGATGAATACGTGGTACGGGGCCGAGGAGCGCTGGCGGATCGACATCGTGCCCGCCGACGGAGGCGCCCCGACCAAGACCCTCGACTTGCCCGTCACGGATCTGGTGGTGTGGACCCCCGACGGAACGGCGCTGCTCTACGATCAGAAGCTGGCCGGGGTCGACAACGTGTGGCGGGCGCCGATCGACGGGAGCGAACCGGAGCAACTGACCCACTTCGACGAAGAGGGCACCGACCTCCAGGCCTGGGTGATGTCCCCCGACGGCACGGCCCTCGCGGTCTCCGTGGGGCGGACCACGGAGGACATCGTCCTCATCGAGAACTTCCGGTAGGCTTGGCGGCACCCACCGGACCGGTCTGCGGCACCCACGGCGAACTGGTTCGCCGCCTCCAGTAGCGCGGAGCCGAAGGGCTGTGGTCTCGCTTCCGTCAATGGAGCCTCTCAAAGGTCTCGCCGACGCCGAGAGGTCCACCTGACGGGCCGGCGGAGTCAGCCTGCCTGCCAACTCGCAGTGCCCCGGGTGCCCCCCGGCAGCGGTGTCTCTTGATCGAGGGAAGCACCTCGTCTATTGTAGAGCGTGATGTCACGATTTGTGGTGTTACCAGTGGCCGTACACGTTGGCGCGATCCCCGGATCACGGACCGCGGGCGGCACGATCCCGGCCGCGGCCATATCCAAACAGGGGGACGTCAGGTGATCAGGAGCACTCGCGCACCCCGATGGCTGCTGATCGGCTCGATGCTCTGCTTGGTCGCGGCTCCGGGGACAGCGGCCCCGAAGGTCGAGAGCACATGCGTCAAAGCCGACCATTCGACGCGGGCTTCCGACCATCCCTCAAGCGTCCTCCCGGCCGAAGCCACCGACCTCGACCTGGAGGCCCTGCGGGGAAACGTCGTCCTCGTGGACTTCTGGGCGTCCTGGTGCGCCCCTTGCCTGGACTCGTTCCCCTGGCTCAGTGACCTCCAGAACGAGTTCCAGGATCAGGGCCTCGTCGTGATCGGAGTGAACGAGGATCGCCGCCGGAGCGAGGCGGACGCTTTCCTCGAAAGGCACCCCCCTTCGTTTCGGGTCGTGTTTGATCCCGACGGAGCGTTCGCGCAGGAGTTTGAATTGAAGCAGATGCCTTCCTCTTTCATCTTCGGTCGCGGGGGACATCGACGGATCGAACATTCCGGATTCCGTCGATCGGACGTCGCCGGTCTCAGGAAAGAAATCCAGGAACTCCTGGCGGAGAAAGCGACGGGTGAGTCGTGAAGGGGGTCGCCGCTACGTTCAATTCGGGCGCGCGCCGTCGCATCGGCCGGATCTCCGTCTTCGTCCTTGCTCTCGCTCTCCTCTCGACGGCCGGGTGCACCGGCCTCGGAGTGAAGCCATGGGAACGCGACGACCTCGCCCGCCCCATGATGCAGTTGGATGTCGATCCTCTGAATGACGCGATCGACGACCACATTCGCTTCAGCCGGGAAGCATCCAGCGGCGGCAGGGGCTTCGGTGGAGGGGGTTGCGGTTGCAACTGAGCGCTACGAAGCCGGGATCGGTTCGCCGACGCCTCGCGGCGGCGGCCTGTGTCCTGGTTGGTGCGACGGCCACTCCGGTGGATGCCATCGAGGTGAGCTCCGCGAATCTCGTCTACTCCGAGTCGAACCGGGTCACCGTGCTCGAGACCCGGGGCAGCCTCCGCGCCGACTTTGGCGACCGGAACACCCTGACCATTCTCACGACCTTCGATTCGCTGACCGGAGCGTCCCCGAACGGCGCGGTTCCGAGCCCGCTCCCTCAGGTCTTCACGAGAGCCTCCGGCGGAGGGTCCTACACGATGCCGCCCGGAGAGACGCCGGTCGACGATTCGTTCGAGGATACCCGTATCGCCGGAAGCGCAAGTCTGGCGCGGTCGCTGGGTCGAATGACGACGATGAACCTCGGTGCGTCCTACTCGACCGAGTTCGACTACGAGTCCGTCGGGATCGACGCGCGCATCGCCCACGACGTCTTTCAGAGAAACACGACGCTTTCCCTGGGCCTGTCACGTTCCTTCGATACGGTCGATCCGGTCGGCGGACCCCCGGTTCCTCTGGCCACGATGCGTCGCGGGGGCCTCCCGCAGCCGAAGGCGGAGGGACCTGAACACAAGGCGGTCACCGACGCCGTGATCGGTGTGACCCAGGTGGTCGACGCTGTGACTCTCGTGCAGATGAACTATGCGTTCCATCATTCTTCCGGGTATCTCACCGACCCCTACAAGCTCGTCTCCGTGGTGCAAGCCGAAGATGCGGTTTCTCCCGGCACGCCCTTCGAGTACGTCTACGAGAAGCGCCCGGGCTCCCGGACGAAGCATGCCCTCTACGGGAGGGCAAAGCGCGCGCTCGACCTGGACGTGCTCGACGTGTCGTACCGCTACCTCTGGGATGACTGGGGCGTCCGGTCCCACACGATCGAAGGTCGCTACCACTGGGAAGCGACGAGTGCACACGGGCTCGAACCACAACTGCGTTACTATCGACAAGTGGCCGCCGACTTCTTTGCCTACCACCTGGTCGACGGCGCCGAGAAGCCCGTGAACGTCTCGGCGGACGCACGGCTGGCCGACCTGCACTCCTGGACCGCCGCCCTTCAGTATCGCTACCGCTTCACCGGGGGATCTCGTCTCGCGGCTCGGCTCGGCTACTATCGCCAGGACGGAGACGGCCCGACGGACACCCCCTTCGGGGCCATGAAGGATCGGGACCTCTTCCCCACCCTGAACGCGATCATCAGCCAGATCAGCTTTACGATCGGCTGGTAGCGGATTGGCCGGCGCCCGCCCGCACGGGTCGGCAGAAGACCTGGCCGGCGGTCGCCGACACGCCGTCGAGCCGATTCGCCGCCCCACTCGACTCGAACGGACACCCTACGGTTGGTTGGGCGCCTTCACCGCGATGGCCAGTCCGTGTGAGGTCCTCGTGGATGGAGACGACTCCCGACTTCCGGCCCATCTCGTCAGAATCGCGTCACGCGAGGCGTGGCGAATCGAAGCCAAGTTCAGCCGGTACCGAAATGATGGGATCATCTCCCGGATCAACGGGAGTGGTGGCCGACCGGTGGAGGTCGACGAAGAGACCGCTCGACTTCTCGATTTCGCAGCGGAGTGCTTCCGGCTGAGTGGAGGCCGGTTCGACGTCACGTCGGGCGTGCTGCGCCGAGTCTGGAAGTTCGACGGTGGCGACGCGGTTCCCACTCCATCCCAAGTCGAGGCCTGCCTTCCGTTCGTGGGTTGGGAAAGGATTCGGTGGGAGCCGCCGGTCATTGTTGTCCCCGAAGGAATGGAAATCGACCTCGGTGGCATCGGAAAGGAATATGCAGTCGATCGAACACTCGGCCTCCTCAAGACGGAAACAAGCGAGGACGTGTTGGTGAACTTTGGGGGCGACATGCACGCCTCCGGCCCCCGGCGTGGCGATGTTCCGTGGCGCGTGGGCGTCGAGAGCATCGAGAAGAGCGTCGAAGCCGCCCGGGAGATCGAGATCCGGCGCGGTGCGATCGCCACGAGCGGAGACACGCGACGCTTCCTCGAGAAGGACGGCGTGCGATACTCCCACGTGCTGGATCCCCGCACGGGATGGCCGATCGTCGGCGCGCCACGTTCCATCACGGTTCTCGGGGGAAACTGCACGGAAGCCGGCCTCCTGGCCACCCTCGGCCTGCTCCAGGGGCCCGCAGCGGAGGAGTTCCTGGACGGGGAAGGCGCACGGTACTGGTCGATGAGGTAGGAAAACCTCGCTAGGGCGCGACCTCCACCCGGACCGACTCCGTCCACATGTCGAAGATCTCGATGGGAAGGAGCCGCTCGAGATCCACCGCTCGGATGATGGCAGGCTTGATCGGCCGGAATCGAAGCGCCAGGTCGGCGGTGAGGGGGCCGATCGTCCCGGCCGGGACCGGAACCACGTAGGTGCCGGTCCGTGAATCCCCGAACCGGAGAAGTCCCGAGTCGTCGATTCGGGTGGCTCGCCAGGTGAACATCGTGGGGGCACCGGCGGCGTCGAACATCCGAGACCCGAAGCCGGTGAGCGCCGGATCCTCCGAGAGGGTCACCAGATCGCCGTTCGGCTTCAGCCACCCCGACCGGTAGATCGCGTCGCCGCCCTCACGGACAGTCACTTCCACCCACATCTCGCGCGAAAACGAGACGCCGGACGGAATCGAATGCCCCGTGCGATCGTTGACGACGGTGACCGCGATCTCGAAGTCGCCACCGGCGCTGACCGACGCCGGCAACTCGGCCGTGACCGAAACCGACGCGGAGAGCAGGGCCCGGATCGCGTCCCTCTGCGCGGCCAGATCGATCCCCCGAAACGCTTCGTACGCGTAGTCCACGCCGACGACTTCGTGCCGGTGAAGGTTGTCGCGGACCGGTCCGTCGGTCGCGGCCCGACCCCGATACTCCGGCATGTGGCACGTCTGGCACTCCACTCCCATCCCGGACAGGAGCGACGACTGCCATTCCCCGAAGGTGTTCTCGATTCCGTCCCCGCTCGGAAGATCGATCTGGTGACAGGGGGCGCAGAACGTCGAGCTGGAGTAGAAGTTCCGCTTCACCGACGCGTGGGCGGGAGTGTCGATGGGGTCGGGAAGGTTCGCGTACTTTGGTCCGTAGGGATCGACGGCATCCAGGAAGTCGATGCTCGCCACCGGCGGAACCCCGGAAACGGAGTGGCAGACGTCGCAGCTGATCCCTTCTTCCAACCGATCCGTCGATCGCCCGGGAATCCGCCCCGCGAGCAGATCCTGCCGGCGTTGCGCCGGCGCGTGACACCGCTTGCACGACCCATCCCCACCCTCGGCAGCGGCCATCTCGCTCAACGCATGCATGACCGGGTCTGCTCCCGCGTACGCGTGCATCGAGGCTTCCCACTGGGCAAGTTGGTCAGGATGACAGGAACCACACTCGGCCGCCGTCGCGTAGGCGGCCGGTATCTGGTCGGGCAGAACGCCGGTCGGTGCCGCCCCGTCATCACACCCTGAAACCAGAACGTGGACCGCCGCCAGGATGGCGAGAACTGGACTGGAGATGCCGGGGGGCCGAACCGCGTACACGAGATCACTCCAGGTTGAACGAAGCAGGATGTGGCAGGCGACATGTTCCAGTGGAAGCCCATCGTAGCATCGAGTCACCCGGCCGCCACTCGATCACTCGTGTCGGCCACGGGGCCACGGCGCGAGCAGATCGCCCTCAGCGACCGGTCGGATCGTCCCGGACGTGGCCGGGCTCTCCCCGTTCGACGCGCAGGAGATCCAGCGTCCTCCGGATCTGCGGATCTCCGGGCGCAAGCCGAACCGCTTCTTCCAGGTGCCCGATCGCTTCCTCCACGCGATCCGTTCTCGCCAGAATCACCGCCAGGTTGTGGTGGGCACGAATCGACCCGGGCTGCGAGCCGAGCGACGTCCGCAGGCTGCCCTCCGCTTCGCCGAGTTCGCCGACGCTGACCAGGAGGTCCGCAAGATCCAAACGGCGAGCCACTCGATCCCCGTCCTCGGCGAGCACTGCGCGGAGTTCCGAGATCGCTCCCTCCCGATCTCCAGCCGCGGCCCGGAGCGAAGCCAGGAGTTCGTGGGCGTCGGCGCGCCGTTGCGCGTGCGCCCCGGAGTGCGCCACACGCTCGAGCTCAGCCCGCGCCTCTCCGGCACGTTGCTGGCCGAGAAGCGCCCGTGCGAGTTGGAACCGGGCGTCGTGGAGGTCCGGATGGTTCATGAGAACCTGTCTCAGATGACCTTCGGCTTCTCCGAAGCGTTCCAGCGAGAGGTTGAGCTCTGCCAGCCGCGGTTTCAGAGCGGGGGTCGCCACCAGCCCCCAGCGATCGAGGGCGCCCAGGTGCAAGAGCGCCCGTTCCAGGTCCTCCCGCCCCGCTTCCGGTTGGGCAAGGCGCCTCAACACGCCCTCCCCCCGGACCTCGTGATACCGGATGAATCCGCTGTGAACGGTGAACACCGTGAGGAGCGCCACACCCCCGAGGAACGCCTTGCCCCGGCGGGTCCAGTGCCCGGAGGTCTTCAGGGGAGCGCCGCCGAGCCGGAGCGCGGGGTCCGTGAGCAGCCGACGAGTCCAGACGGCGAGAAACGCCAGGATACCCGCAAGCCCGAGCGCCATGAGGAACGGCACGGCGGAATACAACCCACGAAAGATCAGGAGCGTCGCCACGAAGGTGACGGCGATCAGCCCCTCCTCCAGCGGGGAGAAATCATACCGGACTCGGGTTCGCTTCTTCGAGAGCAGGGACTTCAAGAACGACGGCCGGGCAAAGCCGAACGAGAGCCCCTGCGTGGGACAGACGCTGACGCAATCGAGATCCTTGAGACATCGCGAGCTCACCACCTTTCCGAACCGGGCCACCTCTTCGTGCACTCGGATCCCCGATTGGCAACCCGCGGTGCAGAGCCCGCACTGCGTGCAATCGCCACGCAGGACGATCTGTCCCGGGGCGATGCGATCCGCAAGCCCGAACACCACTCCGTACGGACAGGCGTATTGGCAGAAGGAACGCGAACCCAGAAAGTAGACGATCGCGAAACCACAGATGAGAAGAGTCAGAATCGCAATGACGGGGCCGGGAAGGTTTCTCCAGAAATCAGTCGTCACGAAGGATGCCCAGCCCTCCGCGTCGCCGGCGATTCGCAGATCGAAGGCCGGCCTCACCCCGACGATCGCGGCCGACCCCGGCCACTTGGCCGCGAGCGCACGCGCCACCTGCGGCCACGCGAACATGTAGAACATGGCGATCGGTGGCACCGCCAGGAGCATGCGCGAGCGAATGGGGCGGGCTCGGATGCGAAGCTTGCCGAGCAGCCACGCGCACAGATCCTGGAGAGCCAGGACATGACATCCCCATGAGCAGAAGAACCTGCCGAAGACGGCAGTCGCCAGAACCACCGCACTCATGAAGAGGAAGCCCGCGGTAACGATGCCGAGCTCCAGCGTGTACATCACTTCGTTGAGCTCCAGCGGCGCGAGCGTCCGGCCGGAGACCTTCCAGTGCGCGATGTGCACGCCCATCAGCACGTAGACGGCGGCGAGGCTCCCGGCCCTCCACCGGGAGTAGCGGTTCCGGTGCCCCGGTGGGTCGACCGGGCGCTGGCGCTCGACGCAATCGCTCAACTATCTCAACCAGACCATCCGTCGCGACTGCGTGGTCTCCCCCGCCACGTCGAGGCGATAGACATACACGCCGGCCGCCGCGGGAACGCCTCGATCGTCGAGGCCGTGCCACTCCAGGGCATGCTCCCCGGGACCGCGGAGGCCGTCCGTGAGGATCGTGACCAGACGCCCCTGCAGATCGAAGATCGCAACGCGCGCATTGCCCCGGCGCTCCAGGTGAAAGCCGATGGTCGTATGCGTCGTGCCCGGATTCGGACGGTTCTGATGCAGCGTTGTCAGCGGCAACGGGCCCGCAAAATCGTCGACTCCGGTGACGACTGCCGACCACTCGTCTTCTTCCATCAGATGGCCATAGTACGGAGGCATCACATCCTCCAGCGGGTTGCCGTGTCCGTCCTCGGTCCATCCCTTCGCGTCCGCAAGGAACCGAAACGAACGCCGGTAGATCAGCCGCGCGCGCACCCGAAGCGTGCCTCCGCCCGGAGGGATCTCGAACGAATAGTTCGAAACGTCGGTGGCGAGCGCCGGGATGCGGTTGTCGAACTGGATGCCGGTCGCGTCCGTGAAGAACGTGGGACCCTGCCCACTGGAGTCGTGGTTGACCTTCGAGAAGTACTTTCCGGGCAGGCCGGCGTAGTAGCCCTGCGCGGGGTCGCCCACGCCGCCGAGATCGTGAACGACCTGCGAGCCGATCGAGACGAGCGGCAGCCCGTCTTCCTGGCGCCACGCTTCGACGAGCAGGATCATGTTCCGGATGGTCACTCCGGTCGGGACATGGTGCCCGGTCTGGTCGTTCGTGATCGACACCTGCGCCTCCAGGGTGCCACCGACCCGGTTGCCGAACACGGTCATCGTCACGGCGTTCTCGAGGTACGCCGCCGTCGTTCCCTCGATGCGGTGATGCCGGATCGTTTCCGGATCGCGGAGGGTGCTCCCCACGTTGCAGGCCTGCGTGGCGCCGTAGGAAGGCATGTGGCAGTCGGCGCAGGTGGCGTACAGGAGTGACTGGGGATCGGCGTACGGCGTCGCCGCCCATTCGTTGTAGGTCGGCTCGGAGATGACACCGTTCGGCTCCTCGAAGTCACCGTCGCCATCGGGATCGTTCTTGTCCTGATGGCAGGCCGCACAGACCTCCGCGACCAACTGCGGCTGGTAGGACGGGCGCATGAATGGGTTGAGGATGAAGTCGGTGTCCCCGAGCACGCCGTACATCACCTGGCCCGACGCTGCCGACGGCCGGGTGAACGTGACGGCGCCAGGGTAGATTCCGGGGAAGTTCTTCTTCTCCTCGTCGATGTGGGCAATCTTGTGACAGACCTCGCAGGACACTCCGTGCATCGCAAGCCCCGAGAGGTTCCCGATGTCTTCGAGCGCGGAGAACGGATCCATGATCCACGACTCCGGTTGGTGACAGGCGGCGCACTCGGATTCCGGGTTCGCAGAGGCGTGCTGCGAGTCGCGCGTGTACACGAATCCCCCGAGACCGCCCGGCGTGCCGGTTCCGTTGTAGATGTCGTACACCCACGTGTTCTGGCCCGCACGCGACATGGGCGAGCCGGTCCACTGGTCGGCCTGCTCGTGGTGACATCCTCCGCACGCGTTCGGATCAACGAACGAATAGGATGTGTCCGCCTCCTGGGGAACGGTCTCGAGCGCGATCTGTACGCCGGTCGCGGGAGTGCTCACGACGGCGGACGCGTTGTAGAGGCCTTTCTTCGCGCCGACAATCACCAGATTGGCTCCGTTCGCCCCCGGAAGGCTGAACGTGCCGTCGGGAGCGGTGACGGTCGAGGTGGTGGTGGTCTGCAAGGTGACGATGGCGTCGGCCAGGGGTTGGAGCGTGGCTTGATCGACGACCGTCCCGGAAACCTGGGCGAGCGAAACGGAAGGCGCAGCCGCGACCAGACCCACGATCACGGTGAGCCAGGAAGACCAGCGAGCCGGTGGCATGGGGACTCCTTCGCAAGGCGGCCGTAAGGCGGAAACGGGGGAAGGCGAATAGTGGAGTATAGAGTCTTTAATCGGTCGTTGCAAGGAACCCGCAGGTGCCGGGGAAGGCCATTCGCGCCGCCGGGACGGGGTGACGGGCGGACCCCTCCCCGGCTACCGTTCCGCGGCCAGCCCGTGGCTGATGTTCTCCTCGCTTCCGATTGCCGCTACTCTGCATCCGATGCGTCGCGTGAAAGCCACCCACGAGCGGGAGTTGCCAATCGATGCCCATTCTGGCCCTGAGCAAGCCTGAGCGGCGAAGGCTGAAGGATCTCTACTTCCAGGCCGAGGTTCTGGGGCGCGAGTACCCTTCGGCGCGGCAGGAGATCATGACTGCGCTCCGTTGCCTGAAAGCCATCCACTCGAACGCCATCGAAGACAAGTCGATTGATCGCGTGTTTCTGCAGCTCCTCTGGCACGACGCGGGAATCCCGGACAAGAGCCTGATCTCCCCGGCCTACGAAAGTGCCCACCGGTCCTTGAAGGGACAGCAGGCCATGCTGGAGGATCTGGAGCAGCGAGCCTCCGCCCGGGAGCCATTGTCGATCGCCATGCTTTCGGAAATGCACCGGAAGGTCTTCGGCAAGGCTTGGTCGCACGGTGCCGGTCAGTTCCGGGAGTCCTCGGTAGCGATTTCTCGGGTGCAGCACGAGCCTCCCTCCGCCTCCGCCGTGGACGGCCTCCTGCATCAGAGATTCGCGTTCATCAACGAAGAGATGGACAAGATCCGGAAGGTGACGCCGGAGACGTTTGACCGAGTTCTGCAGCTGTCCGCCGACGCACACTACCTGGTCGCCGGCGTGCACCCGTTCGAAGACGGCAACGGACGGCTGGCCCGATCGGTAGGTGACTTCGTGCTTCTTCGCTTCGGCATGTACTACGACGTCATCATGACGGACTACCGGGAGAACTACCTCGACTCGCTGGAGGACTGCAGCTTCACGGATTCCTCTCCGCTTTACCGGTTCCTGGAGTTCAGCTATCTGGAGACCCTGGAGAGGGTCTTCACGTTCTACAAGCTCGCGCAATCCACGGGATGAACGAGGCGCTCATTTCGCTTCCCGACGACCCGGCCGCCCTGATTCGCCCGCGAGGACACCCGCGCAGACCCTGGAGGGCGGCTCTCCCTCCCCCGATCAGCTCACCCTTCCCGCCCTCGGTCCGCGCACGAACCCGGTGGCACAAGCCGACCACTTCGTATTAGATTCAACCCACACCGTCCCCCCCCAAGGAGATCGCATTGGCGTCACTGGATCCCACCGACTTCATGGACGTAGCCAGCCTCCTGGATAGCGAGGAGCGGCAGACTCAGCGCAGCGTCGGGCGCTGGGTGGACCAGCGGGTCCTCCCCCTCATTGGCCAGGCCTTTGACGAGCATCGTTTTCCCTCCGAACTGGTGCCGGAGATGGCCGAGATGGGCCTGTTCGGCTGCAATCTGGAGGGCTACGAGTGCGCCGGACTGAACAACGTGACCTACGGACTGGTGTGCCAGGAGCTGGAGCGCGGCGACAGCGGGCTGCGCAGCTTTGTCTCCGTGCAGGGCAGCCTGTGCATGTGGCCCATCCACGCCTACGGCAGTGCCGAGCAGAAGGAGCGCTGGCTCCCGGGAATGGCGCGGGGCGAGATCGTGGGTTGCTTCGGACTCACGGAACCCGATGGCGGTTCGGATCCCGGAGCCATGAACACGCGGGCCAAGCGCGACGGTGACGACTGGATCCTGAACGGAGCCAAGATGTGGATCACCAACGGCACGATCGCCGACCTCGCGATCGTCTGGGCCGAGAGCGACGAGGGCGTCCTGGGGTTCATCGTGGAGAAGGGCTTTCAGGGCTACACGTCCCGCGATATCGCCAAGAAGTTCTCGCTGCGGGCATCGGTGACATCCGAGCTCTTCCTGGACCATGTGAGAGTGCCGGAGGCGAACCGACTCCCGGACGCGCAGGGGTTGCGCGCTCCCCTCTCCTGCCTTACCCAGGCGCGCTTCGGAATCGCGTGGGGCGCCATCGGGGCGGCGACCGCGTGCCTGCGGGAGGCGCTGGAGTTCAGCAACGAACGCGTGCTCTTCGGACGTCCGATCTCCCATACGCAGACCATCCAGCGACGCCTGGCCGACATGACCCGGCGCATCACCAATGCGCAGCTCCTGGCCCTGCAGCTGGGCCGCCTCAAGGACAAGGGTCAGATGCGCCCCGCCCAGGTCTCGGTGGCCAAGTGGAACAATGTGCGCATGGCGCTCGATATCGCTCGCGATGCGCGGGACATCCTGGGCGCCAGCGGCATCAGCATCGAGACGTCGCCGATCCGTCACATGCTGAACCTGGAAAGCGTGATCACGTACGAGGGGACCGAGACGATCCACGAACTCGCCGTGGGCCGCGAGATCACCGGCTTCGCTGCCTTCTAGAGACGGAAGGCAGCGACATGTTCAACCGGGCCGAGATCGTCGATCGGAATTTCCAGGATTTCCTGCAGGGATGGACCGCTGCGCCGTCCCGACGCCTCGGCTGGGACGAGGCCGTTCGCGACGGCGTAACCCTGCGCGGGGCCGAACTCCTGGAGCTGTTCGAGTCCCAGATCACCGCCCGACACCTGGACCTCATTGCGCGCTCGCTGCGTGCCCGCGATGAGGGCTACTACACGATCGGCAGCGCCGGGCACGAGGGCAACGTGGTCCTTGGGCGCCTGGTGCGTCACACGGACCCGGCCTTCCTGCACTATCGCAGCGCCGCGCTCATGGTGGAACGGTCCCGGCAGGTTCCCGGAATCGACGCGATCCGGGACGCGCTCCTCTCCCAGATGGCCAGCACGGACGACCCGATGGGCGGACGGCACAAGGTCTGGGGGAGCGAGCCTCTCTGGGTGCTGCCGCAAACGAGCACGATCGCCAGCCACCTGCCCAAGGCGGTGGGAGCCGCCATGGCGTTGGCGCGCGCCAAGAGGATCGGGGTGGAACCGCCGGTGCCGCGGGACAGCATCATGCTGTGCTCCTTCGGGGATGCGAGCACGAACCACAAGAGCGCGTTGAGCGCGTTCAACACGGCAAGCTGGACCAGCTACCAACACCTGCCCGTTCCGATTCTCTTCGTTTGCGAGGACAACGGCATCGGGATCTCGGTGAAGTCGCCTCCCGGCTACATCGAGCGCGAGTTCCGGCGCTTGCCGGCCCTCAAGTACTTCCACGCCGACGGCACGGACGTGGTGGAGGCCTACGGCGTTGCCGCGGCCGCGGTGGAGCACTGCCGGACGCGTCGCATGCCGACCTTCCTCCATCTCAAGATGGTTCGCATGCTCGGCCACGCCGGCACGGACGTGGAGCTGGAGTACCGATCGGTCGACGAAGTGGCCGCGGACGAAGCCCGGGATCCGCTCATCAGAACGGCTCGCACCCTGCTGGAATCGGGACTCCTCACCGCACCGGAGATCCTGGAGCGCTACGAAGGCGTGCGGGACCGGATTGCCGCGGTGGCGGAGGACGTGCTCTCCGGCATCCGGCGGCATAGCCGGGTCGAGCAGATCGTCGAACCCCTGGCGCCGTTCACGCCCCGCGCCGTCGAGGCGGAGGCGCGCCGTGACGACTACCTCGAGCGGCGACTCCTGGGATTCGGCACCGAAGACAAGTTCCCCGAGCATCGGCCACCCAAGCATCTGGCGGCGCTCATCAATCTCGGGCTCGACGACCTGATGCTCAAGTATCCCCAGGTGCTGGTGTTCGGGCAGGACGTGGCGCGCAAGGGAGGCGTCTATCACGTCACCGCCGGTCTGGAGAAGCGGTTCCGGGCGGGGCGCGTGTTCAACACCTTGCTCGACGAGGAATCGATTCTGGGACTGGCGCAGGGCTGCGCGTACATGGACCTGCTGCCCATTCCGGAGATCCAGTACCTCGCCTACTTCCACAACGCCTGCGACCAGATTCGCGGCGAGGCGTGCTCGCTCCAGTTCTTCTCCAACGGCGCGTTCCGCAATCCGATGATCGTGCGGATCGCGGCGCTCGCCTACCAGAAGGGTTTCGGAGGCCACTTCCACAACGACAACAGCATCACCGCGCTGCGCGACATCCCGGGACTGGTGGTGGCCTGCCCCTCCCGCGGAGATGACGCCGTGGGGATGTTGCGCACCTGTGCGGCGCTGGCCCATGTGGACGGAAGGGTGGTGCTCTTCCTGGAGCCGATCGCGCTCTACATGACCAAGGACCTGCACGAACCCAAGGACGAGGGCTGGCTGTTCCCGTTTCCGCCGCCCGGCGAGGCCGTGGAGTTCGGAAGCGAGCGTGTCTACCACCCAGAGAACGAAGACCTGGCCGTCCTCACGTTCGGGAACGGGGTGCACCTCTCGCTGCGGGCCGCCCGCGTCCTCCAGGAAGAACACGGGATTCGGGCGCGCGTGGTGGATCTGCGCTGGCTGCAACC
>BQJX01000003.1 GCA_021604925.1 Gemmatimonadota bacterium | reverse complement strand
CCACGCCGAGGCCGGCGAGCACGCAGAGAACCGGCACGGCTTCCAGCCGGTAGCGCCCGGCGACAAAGAAGGCGACGTTCTCAAGCGCGACTGCTCCCAGGACGGCCGCCAGCAGCCAGCGATCGCGCCGGCGCCCGGACGGAAACCCCAGGCAGAGTCCCAGCGCCGCGAGCGGCGCCACCACACCGAACCCCGGCCAGGGCAACGACAGGATCCGGGAGTCGCGCCGGAAGTCCTCGTAGTCCGTGTTGCGCGGGGTCTCCCGCACGTCGAGCAGCCGCAGGACCTTCCGCCCGGCCGCGGCGGCCCAGGCGCCCGGATCGGCCCCGGCCTCCCGGAGGCCGCGCCGCCACCAGTAGTCGGACTCGGCCACCGCCGTGGCGTGGCCGGACAGGAGCGGCTGGAGCTGGAGGCGGTCCCAGGCGTAGCCCGGTTGGATCGCGGTCAGCGAGTCCGAGTTCGCTCCGTTGCCGAGGTAGAAGTTGATGCCACCGTTCGTGGATACGAGGACGTTCTCGCCGCCGCCGATTCGATTGGCCAGGGTGAACGGCAGGATGGGCACCGCCATCGCGGCGAGCAGCAGGCCGGCCTCCATCCGCCCGCGGCGGCGCTCGCTCCGGGAGCCCAGGAGCCACCAGAGCGCGACCAGGGTCCCCAGCAGCAGCAGGGTGGGTCGAATCGCGCCCGCGATTCCCAGCGCGATCCCCGCTCCGACCAGCGGCCGCCAACGCCCGGTCGATTCACCGTCCTGGGCGCGAGCCAGCAGCCACACGGCGGCCATGATCAGCGTGAGAAGCACGGTGGGGGGCAGCAGCTCGCCCTCGAAGTAGAGGGCCGCGCCGTAGGCCCCCATCAGGGCGCCGGCCACCCAGGCCGCCTGGAGGCCCGCCCAGCGCCGCGCCAGCGAGAACACGAGGCCCACGGTCCACGTGCCCAGGAGGGCCTGCGCGATCCGCGGAATCCAAGGGTCCGTCCCGACCAGCCGATACAGGGCCGCCAGACCCAGCGGATAGGCCGGCGGCTGGTAGAAGGGGAGCTCCAGCGCGCCGAATCCGCCGCTGACCACCGCCCGGGCCATCTGGTCGTAGGTGTACGCGTCCACCAGCGGCGACAGGAACACGACCGTTCGGCTCAGCTCGCCCAGATAGGCCAGCCGCAGCGCCAGGGCGCCCAACAGTAGAAATCCGAGGTGGATCCAAGTGCGCATGCTCACAGCTTAGCCGCCCCGGGGCCGCTCCGTCGAAGGCTCGTTTGGGGGTTTCCGTTGCCGCTTTGGGCCGATTCGATTAGCTTGATTCGAACTCGAAGACGCCGCGGAAGTGCCTCAGAGAGGCGCCAGACGCAGAAAGGCAGGAACATGGCGGGCAAGACGAAAGCCGTCTACTTCTTCGGCGGTGGGACCGCCGATGGGCGAGCGACGGATCTTGATCTCCTGGGGGGCAAGGGCGCCAACCTGGCGGAAATGACCCGAATCGGACTGCCGGTGCCGGCAGGTTTTACCATTTCCACGGAAGTCTGCGCCGCCTACTACGAGAATCGGCGTGATTTTCCTGCCGGCCTCCAGGACGACGTGCACCAGGCGCTGCGCCGCGTGGAGCGCACCATGGGCGCCACGTTCGGGGACCCGTCGAACCCCCTGCTCGTTTCGGTGCGTTCCGGCGCCCGGGTGTCCATGCCGGGGATGATGGACAGTGTCCTCAATCTGGGCATGAACGACATCACCGTGCAGGGCATGATCGAGCAGACCCAGAACCCGCGCTTCGCGTACGACTCCTACCGTCGCTTCGTGCAGATGTACGGCGACGTGGTGTTGGGGCTGCGCCCGGCGTCTTCGCGAGAAGAGGACCCCTTCGAGCAGATTCTCGCCAAGAAAAAGCGCCGCCGCGGTGTGGAGTTCGACAGCGACCTGACCGCGCTGGACCTGAAGGATCTCGTCCAGAAGTTCAAGGTCCTGATCCGCGAACGCACCAAGCGACCGTTCCCGGAGGACCCGCTCAAGCAGCTCTGGGGCGCGATCGGGGCCGTGTTCGGTTCGTGGATGAATGACCGTGCGGTGGCCTATCGGCGCATGAACGAGATCCCCGCGGAGTGGGGAACCGCCGTGAACGTGCAGGCCATGGTCTACGGAAACATGGGCGACGACTGTGGCACCGGGGTGGCGTTCACCCGGGATCCGGCGACGGGCGACAAGTCCTTCTACGGCGAGTTCCTGATGAATGCCCAGGGTGAAGACGTGGTGGCCGGCACGCGCACGCCCATGCCCATCGAGCAGCTGAAGTCCAAGAGCCGGAAGGCGTACGGACAGCTCACCAGGATCCAGACGACGTTGGAAAAGCACTACCGCGACATGCAGGACGTGGAGTTCACGATCCAGCGCGGCAAGCTCTGGATGCTGCAGACGCGTTCGGGCAAGCGCACGGGCAAGGCTTCCGTGCGGATCGCCGTGGACATGGTGGACGAGGGACTGATCACGAAAGAAGAGGCGCTGTCCCGGATCACCGCGGACCAGATCGAGCAGTTCCTCAGTCCGGGGTTCGACCCGTTGGCCAAGAAGGCGGCCATCGAGGCGGGAAGAGTGCTCGGAAGGGGCCTGCCCGCGGGGCCGGGCGCGGCGTGTGGGCGAGTGGTCTTCACCGCGGAAGACGCGGAGGAGTGGGTCAAGGAGAAGAAGGAACCCGTGATCCTGACCCGGATCGAGACCAGCCCCGAGGACATTCGCGGGATGGCGGCGGCGGTCGGGATCCTGACGGCGCGCGGCGGCATGACGTCGCACGCGGCGCTGGTCGCCCGCCAGATGGGCAAGGTGTGCGTGGCCGGTTGCGAAGGGCTCGCGATCCACTACAAGTCCAAGAAGATGACGATTGCCGGCCGCACGTTCAAGCAGGGCGATTGGATTTCCATCGATGGGTCCACCGGCGAAGTGCTGGAGGACAAGCTGGAGACGCGTCCGTCCGAAGTGGTCCGCGTGATCCAGGGCAAGTCCAAGGCCAAGGGGAAGACGTCGGAGTACCGGATCTTCTCCAAGGTGATGCAGTGGGCCGATTCCGTTCGCCACCTCAAGGTGCGGGCGAACGCGGACCAGCCGGATCAGGCCAAGCTGGCCGTCGCGTTCGGGGCCGAGGGCATCGGTCTGTGCCGGACGGAGCACATGTTCTTCGGCGAGAAAAAGATCATGGCCGTGCGGGAAATGATCCTGGGCGAAGACTACCAGGCACGCCGCGCCGCGCTGGCCAAGATCCTGCCGCTGCAGCGGAAGGACTTTGTCGGGATCTTCCGGGCCATGAAGGACAAGCCCGTCACGATCCGCACGCTGGATCCGCCGCTGCACGAGTTCCTTCCGCACACGGACAAGGAGATCCGCGCACTGGCCGCCGACCTGGGCGTGAAGGTGCCCAAGTTGATGGCCCGCGTGGAGAGCCTCCGGGAACTGAATCCCATGCTGGGTCACCGCGGGTGCCGACTGGGCATCGTGTACCCGGAGATCACGGAGATCCAGGTTCGCGCCATCATGGACGCCGCGTGCGACGTGAAGCGCGAGGGGAAAAAGGTGATCCCGGAGATCATGATTCCGCTGGTGAGTCACGCGTCGGAGTTGCGCGAGCAGGAGCGGGTGGTCCGTCGCGCGGCGGAAGAGGTGTTCAAGCGGCGCAAGATGGAGGTGCCGTACCTGGTGGGCACCATGATCGAGCTGCCGCGGGCCGCGCTCACCGCGGATCAGATCGCCGCCCACGCGGAGTTCTTCAGCTTCGGGACGAACGATCTCACGCAGACCACGTTCGGCATCTCGCGCGACGACGCGGGCCGCTTCCTGCCGTTCTACCTGGACAAGGACATCCTGGAATCCGATCCGTTCGCGTCGATTGATCGCGACGGCGTGGGTGAGCTCCTGAAGATCGCCGTGGAAAAGGGGCGCGCTGCGCGCCCGGGCATGAAGCTCGGCATCTGCGGCGAGCACGGCGGCGACCCTCGGACCGTGGTCTTCTGCCACGATCTGGGGTTGGACTATGTGAGCTGCTCGCCGTACCGGGTGCCGGTGGCCCGACTGGCGGCGGCGCACGCGGAGCTGGCGGCGCGCGCCGAGGGCCGCGGCCGGAAGAAGGCGGGCAAGAAGACGTCGGCCAAGAAGGCGCCGGCCAAGAAGGCTGCGGCCAAGAAGGCTACCGTTAAGAAGGCGCCGGCCAAGAAGGCACCTGCGAAAAAGGCACCTGCGAAAAAGGCGCCGGCAAAAAAGGCCGCGGCGAAGAAGGCACCTGCCAAGAAGGCGGCCGGCAAGAAGGCACCCGCCAAGAAGGCGGCCGGCAAGAAGCGCGCTGCCCGCTAGCGATCGCGCGGAGTGATGGCGTTGCGCCCGGGTTCCGGCCCGGCGCATCGTCTCTCCGCGGTGTCTCTCCGCGGTGCTCAGTCCTCGTCCGCGAAGCGTTTGATTCGGCGGTAGAGAGTCCGCTCGCTGATGCCCAGCATCTGCGCCGCGCGCCGACGATTCCCACCCGCATCGTGCAGGGCCTGCTCCACGGCGCGTTGCTCCAGATCCTGCAGGGAGTGCCGGGCCGTATCGATGGGCTCCACCCGCACCGGCCGCGTGGGGTAGATCGGTTGCCCCTGCGTGCCCGACTCGTAGGAACCTCCCGGCCGCTGCGCTCTTCCCATCAGATGGTCCTTGATCGTTCCCACATCCGCCCGCAGCGCCAGCAGCGACTGGATGACAAACTCCCGCTCCGCTTCCGACCGGTCCAGCGAGAGGGCCGGCAACTGCCGACCGAAGTCGGGCTCCCGCCCGTGCAGGATGTGCGACGGCAACTCCGCGGCCTGCACCGGCCGATCCGGCCGCAACGCCACGATGCCGTCGACCAGGTTGCGGAGTTCGCGGACGTTTCCGGGCCACTCGTACTTGCGCATCGCTTCCAGCGCATCCCGGGCAAACCCGGGGAACGCCAGGCCGTGCTTCTGCCCCGCGCGCATGCCCAGCGTGCGCGCCAGCAACGCGATCTCGGAGGGGCGCTCGCGCAGGGGCGGCAGGTTCAGGTGCACCACGTTCAACCGGTAGTAGAGGTCCCGCCGGAACCGACCGGCGCGGACGAGTTCGTCCAGGTCGCGATTCGTGGCCGCCACGATGCGCACGTCCACCTTCAGCGGGCTGGACCCGCCCACGCGAAGAATGCGCTCGTCCTCCAGCACGCGCAGCAGGTTCACCTGCGCGGGAAGCGGCATCTCCCCGATCTCGTCCAGGAAGAGCGTTCCCCGATCGGCCATCTCGAAGCGACCGATCCGCCGCGCTTCCGCGCTCGTGAACGCGCCCTTCTCGTGTCCGAACAGTTCGGACTCCAGCAGGTTCTCCGGAAGCGCGCCCACGTTCACCGGGACGAAAGGAGCGTCGCGGCGATCGGACGCGCGATGAATGGCCTGTGCCAGCATCTCCTTGCCCGTGCCGCTCTCGCCCGTGATGAGTACGGTGACCTTGAGCGGCGCCACCCGCAGGACCCGCTCGAACAACTGGAGCATCTGCGGGTCGCGCACGACCAGGTCGAGTTCGTCGATGAGCTGCTGCCGGTCGCGAAGCAGGTCCAGCTTGGCCAGGATCCGATCCAGGTCGACCGGCTCCTCGAAGATCTCCTCGGCGCCGTCGGCCAGCAGCGCCGCCCGCTCCTCGCGGCTCGACGCCGGAGCCACCACCAGGAAGTCCGCCCCGGTTCCCTCCCGTTGGGCGCTGATGAGGAGGTTCTCGGCCGGGCCGTCGCGCATTTCCAGGGGCAGGACGACCACGGACGGAGCCTGGGGCCCGGCAAGGACCCGGAAGGCCTCGGCCCCGGATTCGACCTGGCTGACCCGCCAACCTCGCCGACTCGCCCGTCGGCCCACCTCATCCCAGTCCGAAAAGGGCCCCACGAGCAGGCAACGATCCTCTGCCAAAACGCCTCCCTTGAAACGAGCCGCAATCCCCTCTATGGTGGGTGCAGGAGAAGGGTCCGTCAAGTTGGCAGTCCAAGGCGGCTTTGCCCATGGGGCCGCAGGGGCCGCTCAGGGCCCGGAGGGACCCGATTCCGGGGGCGGGGCCTTGACATCCCCCCCCGAAACACGGCATATTCCGACGTTCGGCTACACAACCGGAACCGGAATGGAAGGTCGCCCTGGGGTGTCCTCATCCGCAGGGCAGCTCGCGCCCGCCCGGTAGGAATCTATCGAAAGGCTAGAAACGGATGCCCGTCGTCAAGGTCAAGGAAAACGAATCGATCGACAAGGCCATCCGCCGCTTCAAGAAAAAGTGCGAAAAGGAAGGCATCATTCAGGACATCAAGAAGAGCTCCAGGTACCTGAAACCTTCCGAGCGGAAGCGCAAGAAAGCGCTGAAGGCCGCCAAGCGGCGTCGGTCAGGCAAGGCGTAGTCAGAGTGTCAGCACATTCACCAGTACGATCGCCGGCGCGATCGTCCAGAAGCCGTGGGCCAGTTGGAGATCAAATGCAGTCTTCCGTTGATGTGTGGGGTCGCCCCTCAGAAGGAGAAGGCGTCATGACGCGGGAAGAGGAAGGAAGCATTCTGCAGAGAGATCGGCCGAACAGCACCTACGAGCTCCTCCTGAGAAAGGCCGTTTCCGAGGGCCGCATCGGTGGGGATCACCGCTGCCAAGTCTGCGGCATGCGGTACAACAACGACGAAGAGGCCAACTCGTGCTGCGAGAAAGTCCTTCAGTTGAACCGGCTCTAGTCCCGAGCCACCGGAGCAATACCCAATGCCCAAGATGAAGACCAACCGGAGCGCGGCCAAGCGATTCACGAAGACCGGGTCCGGAAAGCTGAAGCACAAGAAGGGCTTCAAGAACCACATTCTCACCAAGAAAAGTGCCAAGCGGATTCGCCAGCTCCGGAAAGACGGCTTGCTGGAAAAGGGCGATGAGTCCCGCATGAAGGTGATCCTGCCGTACGTATAGGTCACCCCTGCGTTCCGTCGCGTTCGGAACGCCGCGTTTGGTTGGCCCCCCGGCCATCGGGGGGCACCGACCCGCTCCCCGTTCGGGTTGAACGCCGGTAGTCCGGTCCCGTATCATAGGGGGCTGCAGGAAGCTGGCCCGGCAGCGGCCTTTTTTCCGGTCTTGCATCTTTTGACAACCGGTTCCACAGCATCGGGAGCTCGGACCTCTTGCGAACCTTGGCATCCTCCCTGGTAGCCGCCTTGGCGGCGTTTACCCTGGCGATCCCGTCGACCGCGACGGCAGTGCCGGTCGTGTCCGGTACCGTCCCGGGGAATCAAGCCGTGGGCGTTCCGCTCAACCAGACGGTTCGCATCACGTTTGCCACCCGCCTCGCTTCCGGGACCGTGACTCCGGCCAACATCGTGGTCACCTCCTCGTTGCAGGGCACGCACGCCGGGTCGGTGACCTGGCTGGCGCCCACGCGCGAGATCCTCTTCGATCCGGTGGAGGACTTCCTTCCCGGCGAGCAGGTCGTGGTCACCGTCGGCCAGGGTATCCAGGACCAACTCGGGATCCCGCTGAGTGGCGGCTACAGCTTCTCGTTTTCCACGTGGACCGCACCGGTGGCGGATCGCGCGTTCACCACGTCGGCGTCGAGCTGGGGAATCGGAAGCATCGCGTTCAACGTGACGGTGGCGGACCTCACCGGCGACAACCGGCCGGAAGCCATCTTCTCGAACGTGGTTCCGGACTCGCTCACCATCCGAAGTCCGAACGGACTGGGCGGATTTCCGCTGTTGGCGCAGCTGCCCACGTCGCTGCTTCCGCGCGGGGTGGCGGTGGGGGACCTGGACGAAGACGGGTGGCCAGACCTCATCATCAGCGCTTCCGGCCCGAACGAAGTCGGCGTGATCCGCAACCTCGGCGGGACCGACTTCGCGCCGTACGAAGCCTACCCAACCGGGCAGACTCCCTACGGGGCGTGGGTCGGCGACCTGAACGCCGACGGACACCTGGACGTGGCCACCGCGAACTTCAACGGGCACAGTGTGAGCGTTCTGCTGGGCGACGGCACGGGGGGGCTGGGAGCGTACGTCGACTACTCGGCGGGTGTGGGCTCGGACAGTCCGCGTTGGGTGGACGGCTCGGACCTCGACGGCGACGGCGACCTGGATCTCGTCTGCTGCAACGGCTACTCGTACGACGTGAGCGTCTTCCTGAACGACGGCAACGGGATCCTGACCGTGCAGCCCACGCGGTACCCGGTGGGGGACAGTCCGCAACTCATCGGGCTGCGCGACTTTGACGGAGACGGGATCGGCGACGTGGTCACTGTGAACTCGGTGGGCGAGTCCGTGAGCTTCCTGAAGGGCAACGGCGACGCCACGTTCCAGCCGCGCACCGACACGGACGTGATGGGCCAGTTTCCTCACGGCCTGCAGATCGTGGATCTGGATGGCGACGCCGACCTGGACCTGGCCGTTCCGGTACGGGGCGATAACGGCTGGCGCGCACTCTGGAACGACGGCAGCGGCAGCTTCGATCTGGGCGATCTGTACCTCGGCGGCAACCACTGCCACACGCTGGGCGCCGCGGACTTTGACCTGGACGGCGACATCGATATTCTCGCCGGCTACGCCATCACGAAAGACATGTACTTCTACGCGCAGGTGGTGGCGCCCCACATCGTGGGGACCGCTCCGGCCCACAACGCCACGGGAGTGGCGGTCTCGGACGACATCGAGATCTGGTTCGATGACGATCTGGCGCCCCTGTCGCTGGTCCCCGAAGGCTTCATCGTGGAGGGATCGCAGTCCGGTCCCCGCACCGCCATGCTGGAGTGGTTCGGCGCCGATCAGCGGGTGCGCATCACGCCGGACGCACCGTTCCTTCCCGGGGAAGTCGTGCGCGTAACCGTGAACGGAAACGGCACGGTGAGTTCCCAGGGCGGCGTGGCCAGCGGCGGGTACACGTTCGAGTTCATGACGCGCGGCGCGAACGCGGCCGGCACCTTTGTGTCCGCGCCTCCGATTGCTCTGCCGGGAAGCGATCCCGTGGATCTGGTGGCCGCGGACCTCGACGGTGACGGCGTGAGTGATCTGGCCGTCGCGAACTTCCTGTCGGGCGATGTCACGCTGCTGCTCACCGGCGGGAACGGGCTTCCCACCGTGGGCCCCACAATCACCACGGGCGGCGGTGGTCCCGCGGCGCTGTGGGCCGGAGATCTCACCGGCGACGGTCAGGTGGATCTCGTCGTCGCCAACGTCATCTCCTCGAACGTGAGCATTCTCCAGAACCAGGGCGGCACCTGGGTCGCCGGTCCGCCGCTCCCGGTCGTGGGCGCGCCCTTTGCGCTGACGGGCGCGGACTTCGATCAGGACGGCGACGTGGACATCGCCATTGCGGAAATCGATCCCGACTTCGTCCGGGTCTGCTGGAACGATGGCGCGGGCGCGTTCCCGACCAGCGCCGTGATCCCCATGAACGGCAGCCCGTTGGACCTCGCGGTGGCGGATTTCGATCGGGACGGCGACCTGGACATCGTGGCGGTGGACTCGGCCAACCACCAGATGGACGTCATCCTGTTCAACTCCATGGCCGGCACGTTCTCCCTGTGCGCGGCGTACTCCACCGGCTTCACGCCGATCAGCGTGTTCCCGTGGGACACGAACGGGGACGGATGGATCGACCTGGTCAGCGCCAACTACGCGGCCGGCGGCATCTCCGTTCTGCAGAATCTCGGGGCCGCGGTAACCCCCATGCCGTCGTTCGCCCCCGCGTTTGATCTGCCGGCCAACGATCTGCCGCACGGCATCTGGGGCGCCGATCTCACCGGCGACGATCAGCTGGAACTCGTCACTGCCAACAGCGGCGGCTCCGATGTGTCCGTGTTCCGGAATCTGGGCGGCGGCGCCTTCGACCTGGCCAGCAGCGTCCCCGCCGGAACCACGCCGTACTCGGTGGTCGGCGGCGACTGGAACGGGGACGGCAGCGTGGACCTGGCGGTGGTGAACCGGACCAGCGGGGATCTGAACCTCCTGATGAACGGTGGCAGCACCGGGGTGCCGGACACCGTGGTGCCCACGCCGCTGGTCGGCCTGCAGCGCGTCACGCCCAATCCGTTCCGCGACCATCTGTCCCTGGAGCTGGCGATCGCTCGTCGCACCGAAGTGACCCTGCGGGTCTTCGACATCCGGGGTCGCTCAGTGGCCACGGTCCACGATGGTCCGCTGGAGTCCGGCGTTCACACCGTCCAATGGAGCGGCCACGACGGCAGCGGCCGCCCGGTGGGAACCGGCGTCTACTTCCTGAGGATGGACGCGGGCGGGCGCAGCTGGACCCAGAAAGTGCTCCGGGTTCGCTGAGAGACCGGAGAGCGCACCGCGAGTCTCTCCCTCCAGAGGGTGAAGGCAAACCCCGGCTCGGGCGGCCGCGTTGGCTCGGAAGGGCCGCCGATCCGCGGGTCCGACCGGTGGTGCTGGGGATGTCTGGCACGGTCGGGTCGGGAGCACCGGAAAGGCTCTCAAGTGGCAGTTGGGCAACGCTTTGCTGGATTCTTGCGCCGCTCCCCCGGCCGCCTGCGCCGTGACCTCAGCGCTTCAAGAATCCGCTCATAGTTGATTCAAGGCTCCGCACATTGCTCCAGATTTCCAACAATCCCGTTGAATTCGGCCCCCTTCAGCCCGTACACTGCGAATCCAGTCGGGAAGAACGGAACCGGACTTTCCGGACCCCCTTCTTGGGATTCCCGATTCACGTCCCTGGTGAGAACCGGGGACCGGTTGGCGTTCTCGTGGTGTCGGACGCGGCATCCGTCGAAAACGCTCCGTTAGTTCGCGAGGTAGACAAATTGAAGAAGATTACGATGCTCCTGTTCGCACTGGTTTTGGGAATGTCGGGAACGGCGTTCGCACAGTCAGAGCAGATCCTGCACGTGTCCGGTCACGCGTACGAGGACGGCGGTTTCCCGTCTTCGAACGTGGGGGACTTTCTTTCGGTGCTGTTCATCCTGAACGACATCGAAGATCCCCTGGTCTGGGACACGGCCAACTACAACTACTCGGGCCAGATCTCCCAGCTGTTGTCCCTGGGTGAGGCCGTCTTCGGCACGACGCACGTTGCGTCGTACTCGGGCGGACTGTTCACGATCTATGTGGACTGGCTCCCGTCGAACCACGACTACGGAATCAACCCGCCGAACGCCACGGCGCCGTCCACGTTCACGGACGGTATCTCCACGTACCTGGACGGGTTCTTCACCGACTTCACGCTCACGTACAACAGCGTGACTGCGTCGGGTAGTTTCTCGGGTTCGTTGAACTTCACGGGCGGAGATGTCTTTCCGCTGCTGACGGCCACCGAAGGCTGGACGTTCGGGGCCAACGTTGCGGGCTTCTCGCCTGAGGGCTATGACCTGCAGATCAATGGTGACGTGTTCCTCTCCGTCGTTTCGGTCGAAGACGAGAGCTGGGGCGGCATCAAAAGTCTGTACCGATAATGCGATTTGCCGATTTGATCCTGAACCAGGGAGCTTCGAATATGCAGAAGTTCAAGTCTCTGGCCGTCGGGGTGGGAATGGCAATTGCGCTGCCCGCCTTGGCGTCCGCAGTGACGCTTGAAGGACATTTCTCGGGACACGCGGACCACGACGGTCCGGCTCCGGGTGAATACGCTGCCGGTGTGACGTACGATGCCTACACGGTCATCAACACCACGCAGACCAACCCGTGGTTCCCATGGGACCAGGTTTCGTTCGAGTACACGGCTGTGATCAACGCCACGGTGTCCAGCTACACGGACTTCGGCGTTCAGCGGGTCGTGGACTTCGGAGTGGCATCAGTGGCGATCTACAAGGACGCAGGCACGGCGGCGGATTACGCCAACAAGGCCACGTTCACGGATGGCACGTTGGTTCTCTCCGGCGAATTCCAGAACATGATCGGTTCGCACTTCGAGTTCCCTGGCCTGCCCTATGACGTCACCGGTGTGGTGGTGTTCAACGGTGGCGCCGAGCTCGGCAGCCTGAACCCGGCGTGCTCGGGCGGGCTGGTGGCGAACGACTTCATCAACTTCCTGATCGGTACGAACCCTGCTGGCTACGAAGAGGGCTACGACATCGAGTGGAAGTGCACGGAAACTGTCGGTACGGACGAGAGCACCTGGGGCCAGATGAAGGGCCTCTACCGCTAGTCCAAGCTGGACGGTGTGAAAAAGCCCGCCCACCTTTGGGCGGTCTCGCGAACGGAAGCGGGGGGAGCGGGGTCTCCTCCCGCTTTTCTGTGTCCGGGATCGAGGGTCTCCGAATGCGACCCTTCGCCGAGGCCGTGTGCTCTGGATCCGTGCGTCCGGGATCGCCGCCCACGGTCTGCCCCCAAGCCCGCAAGCAACCCGCAAGCAGCCCGCAAGCCCCTGCCCCCCTGCCGATAGCCCCAGATCCGCCCTAGCCCTTCCTGCGCCTTCCGGGGCCGCCGGCTCAGCAGCTGCCGGCACGGACATTCTCAGGCTCCCCCCGGAAGGTCTCCTTGACGAGGGCCCAGCTGCCACCCGGACCACAAAAAAGCGGCCCGGGGGAATCCCCAGGCCGCTCCTGATCACGCTGCTGTGGTGGGCTCTACGACGGCAAGACGATCGTCAGGCGCCCGTGGTCGTCGCTCAGCCGATGGGAGACGTCGGCCACGTGCTCGGCCACCACGTTCTTACTCTCGATCTCCTCGACCTCGAAGCCGCAGACGTACGGCTGTTCCACCGCGACGAACGTGAAGCGAACAATGCCCTCGCCGTCCGTGGGGGCCGTCCCGATTTCGATCGGCACGCGCCGGTGGGGCTCCAGGTCCTGGTCCACGACCCAGGCCGTCACCCGGACACTGGACACGCCGATTCCGGTCTCGTTGTTCACCTGGATCACGACCGTCTGCTGGGCCGCCTCCGGGGCGACCGTGTCCTTGCAACTGCCGCCGGTGAGCGCCGAGAGCGCCGCCAGGCCGCACAGTGCTCCCAGGACCCGTCGAAACTGCAGGCTCATTCTCAGACCTCCGCTCATGGGAGCACCACCGTGACGAGGCCGCTCGGCGAGCTCAGATGGTTGGAGACGGTCGCCGCGCTCTCGGCCAGAACCGTCAGCGCCGTGGGCTCGCGAACCTCATAACCGCACACGTACGGCTGGGTCGCAGCGAGGTAGGTGAACTCGACCGTCCCCTCGCCGTCGGTCAGGGCGGTGCCGACCACGATCGGAGCGCGGTTCGTGGTGTCATCCGTGTCCACGATCCAGGCGGTGACCTCCACGCCGACCACGCGCGCGTCGGCCGAGTCCATGACCTGGATCATCACTGTTTGGTCCGTTGCGGAGCTGCCCGAGCCCCCGCAGTAGCTTCCCGTGGTGGCGATCAGAGTCGCCATTCCGGCCAGGGCGCCCACGAACCATCGAGCGGTGCGCGTTCGACGCATTGTCCTCCCCCTTCTCCATGCCATTTGTCCGGTCGAACAGAGACCCTCTGGTCGATCGGAATCGTCTGGCCCCTACCAGACCGTCGGCTCCTGGTTCGAGCCGAAACCTCCACTGGGCGGGAGAATAGCCCCGAGCCGGGGCGCCCGTCGAGCGGAAGATCGGGCCAGAAAAAAGGGTCCAGGAGGCACGTTGCCCCCCGGACCCGAGATCCAACAGGCCGGAGGTCTACCAGAAGATGAACTTGAGGGAGACCGCCAGATTCCGCCAGAACGCGATGTCGCCGAACGTTCCGCCGCCGGTCAGCTCACCGGTGGGGCGACCCGCGTCGTCCGTGGTGTGGTCACCACTGTTCGTGTCCAGGAAGCCGTTCACGTCCAGCTGGACCGCATCGGTGATGTCCACCGACACGCCGTACCAGTAGGTCGTGCGGTTCGTACGGTCCTTGTGGGTCACGGTCGTGCTGCCCGTGAACTCGGACGTGCTCCGGCTCACCGTGGAGGTGCCGGTGGCATCCACCGTGGTCGTCTCCGTGATCCCGTTCAGGCCGGCCGGCTGGGCGACCACCATCTCGCGGGTCACGTTGGACTGGATGTGCTGGGCACCCATGTTGAACGTCCAGCGATCCCGGAAGTGGAACTGCGCACCGACCGGGAAGCGAAGCGACGTGACCTTGGTCTCGTCCGTCACATCGTTCGTGTCCGTCCGACGACGCGTGATCGTGCCTTCGTTGTAGTCCGGGTTCGGGTTGACGCCGAACAGGACGTTCGCGCCCGGGTCCCCATCGTCCCGACTCTCGTCGAAGTTGGCCTGGGTCACGGCGCGGTAGTCGTCCTTGCCCGTGGAGCGGGTCACGACACCACCGAGTCCGAGGCTCACGTGCTGATTGAGGTCACGGTTCCAGCGACCGCCCGCCTCCAGCGTGGTCCACTTGGCGTCACCGTCGCGGGTGATCGTGTTCGTGGTCGCGCGCATGAGGACGGCGTCGAGGTCCGACGTGCCGTTGTTCCACCAGCGATGCTGCTCGTACCGGTCCACCATGACCTGCGTGGACGCGATGTCCTGCGAGACGGTCCCGAAGCCGGCCCAGCTGTTGATCTCGCCGCCGGCCCACTCGCGGTTGTACTCGCCCTTCACGTCGAAGCCGAGGCCCGAACGCTCGTCATCGATCGACTCGGTGGCGATCCCGCCGCGGGCCGCCGCCTTGTCGAAGCTGATGTTGTTGTAGTTGAACGTGCTGGTCGTGGTGTTCATCTGGTCGGCGAGCAGCGGGCTGGCACCCACGCCGGTGGTGCCGGTGTCCTGGTACAGGAAGCCGTAGCTCGTGTCCGTACCCAGGTTCACCCGCACGCCCTCGAGCCACGGGGCCTCCAGGCCGAAGGTCGACGGGGTCGCGGACAGCAAGCCCGGATTCGTCTCCTTGCGACCGAAGATGTCCACGCGGATGCCCACGCTCTGGTTGTCCCAGGAGTGGTAGTCCGTGTTCAGGCTCACGCCCATGGTGCGGAACTGGTAGGCGTCCTCGCCGTTGCCGATGTACTCCGTACGGCTGCGGGAGGTCTCACGCAGCGCCGTGGCCGGATCCGCGTCGTGGTCGGTCATGAAGTTCGAGCCGACGGTTCCGGACGAGAAGAAGTCCAGCTGATCCTTCTCGAAGAACAACCGGGCACCCACCGACATGTCTTCGCTCATGTCCTTGGCCGCACCCAGGTCGAAGTCCGTCGCCGACCGGGTGGAGTAGCGCATGAGGTCGAAGGTCGACGTGGAGATGCTGGTGACGTCGTACGGCGCCGCGGACGTGGTGGTCGTGGTCGTGAACGAGCCGTTGGCCTCGGCGTCCAACAGGCCGCCGCCGTCCAGGTCCTCGAACATGCCACGAGCCGAGTTCCGCTGGTAGAACACCGAGAAGTTGTATTCGGAGTCCGGATCGTACTTTCCGATCCAACCCAGCAGGTAGCTACCCGTGTCGAAATGGTCCGTGGCCGTGGGAACCCCCACGTGATCCACGCTGTAGCTCAGGATGTTGTCCCCGAACCCGGCGGGGTCGGCCAGGTTGGAGAAGCTCGTGAAGAGCCGGTTTCCCTCGATGTTCATCAACTTGGCCGCGTCGGCCACGTTCTCGATGTCATCGTCGAACATGCCGCCAGTCGCCTGGCTGCGGTAGGACTGCAGATCGAACTGCAGGAAGTTCGTATACGCGATGGTCTGCGCCGTCGCGGGGCCGGACAGCGCAACCGCTGCCAGCACCACCAACACCGGGCTGAACCACTTCGTTCGCATTGCTACCCTCCAAGAGATCCCAGGGAAAATCGCAGAGGACTTCTGCAATTCCTCAGGGGGTTTGATCCACATCCCCACATCACAACGACGCGGTGGGCAGAATGCCCGGGAGGCCCCCTCGTCCAAGAGAGCCGGAAATCCCCGCTTGAATATCATCCGAGCGCAAGTCTGTCTATCTGTAGATAATTGGCCTCCAGAGAAGATCTTGACAGGTGGATCCCGTTCGGGACCGCATTGGGCGCCCCCAGGCCGCCTTGACCGTCCCCGGATCGGCTGCTAGCTTGGGGATCCGCTCACCTGGAGACGCTCGAAGATGTTGTTACGCAACACATTAGGCCGCTTTTTTCGCGGCCGGCCGTTCCGCCGGGAGGCCATGGGGGCCCTCTTGCTCGCCTTTCTGGCCGGGTTCGGGCCGCCAGGGGCAGCCGCGGATCCCCTTTCAGAGGCCCTGGCGAGGCTCCAGTCCGAGGACATTCTCGTGTCGGACGCCGCCGTGGCGGAGATCGTGGCGGTGGGCCCGCCGGCGGTCCCGGCACTGCTGGGCCTCCTGGAGGACGACCGCCGCGACGTGCGGGCCGGGGCGATCCGGGGCCTGGGAGAGCTGGGGGATCCGCGCGCCGCGGCGCCCCTGCGGGGGCTGCTGGCGGAGTCGCTGGACCACGCCGGCCCCGACGACATGGCGGCCCGCTACCACCGGATCCTCCTGGTCCAGGCGCTGGGGAGGCTGCGAGACCCGGGGGCCCGGGAGCTGCTGCTGCGCGTGAGCCGGGGGGCGGATCCGTTCGAGCGCACCCACGCGGCAATCTCGCTGTTTCTCTCGGGAGCGGATCCGGGGTACGATCTTGTCCGCGCAAGCCTGGAAGATCCGGACCCGGCCATCCGATGTCTGGCGGCCGAGGGCGTGGCTGAGTCGCGGGAGGGATCGGTGGCCTCGCTGTTGCTGCCCCGCACCCGCGACGAATCGTGGCTCGTCCGGGATACTGCGTTCCGGGAACTGGCGACTCACGCGTCCGAGCCGGGCGTCCGAGAAGCGTATCAGAGTGGCGCGAGCGACCCTTCGTGGTACGTTCGCCAGACGGTTGCGGAATTCGCCCCGGACTGACCGGGGAGGGCCGTTTCACCTGCGGAGATGGAGATCAGCGTAATGACGGGATCCAACCTGAGACGAGTCGCCCGCAGCGGCTGGGTGGCCTTGTGGGCAGTGGCACTTCTGGGGGGCGCCGCGCCGTCAGCGCAGGCCCAGGACGACACCCAGGAGAAGATCCGGACGTCCATCGAGACCATGGTGACCGCGATCGAGGAAGAGAACGACCCCATGCGGAATCGCATGTTCTTCGAGCTGCGCATCATCGGCAGCGAGAGCGTGCCCGCGCTCGTGGAGCTGATGGGGGACAGTCGCGTGAAGGTCCGCGAGTACGCCATGCACACGGTCAGCTACATCGACGACGAGCGGTGGATCGATCCCGTCATCGAGCTGCTGAAGAACGACCCGGAGCCGTCCACGCGCGCCATGGCGTGTCGTGCCATTGCGCGCTCGCAGGATACGCCCGTGCTGGAGGAGGCCGGCCGCCGCGCCCTGCCCCACCTGGTCGCGGCACTGAAGGGCGGGGATGAGCTGGTCCAGATGGACGCGGCGTTCGCGCTGGGCTGGTTCGGGGACTCGGACAGCCGTCCGGTGCTGGAAGAGGCGGCGCGGAGTTCGTCGGAGCTGGTGAGCTTCTTCGCGAAGGAAGCGCTGGAGAACATCGCGCACGCCGAGAAGATGCGCTCCCGCAAGGACAAGAGCTAGGGTCGTCCCGGCGGCGGTACCGCTCGCCCCAGGGATCCGTCGGTTCACGGCCCCCCCAGATCTTTTCCCGACCCCTGAACGACCCAAGTCCATGATTTCGTACGGGTTGGGTGCCGATTGCAGCTCCGCGAATCGCCGCGGGCACTTTTGCTATGATTCAGGGTTCAAGGCAGTGGACCCCCGAGGCCGATCCCGAGGTAGGACTCCTCACTCTCGAAAGCGCTTCGATCCTCGCGGAAGAAAGGACCCGCGCCCATGGCATTGATCAAGAAGCCCGCCCGCAGGTATCTGCTGCTCGCCCTGGTGGGGCTGGTGGTAGTGGGTGGCGCGTCGGCCACGTCGGCCTCGAAGGACAGCAACCTGTACCAGAACATGAGGTCGTACACGCGGATCTTCAACGAGGTCTACGAGAAGTACGTGGACGAGGCGGACTCCAAGGAGCTCATCAACGCGTCCGTACGCGGCATGATGTCGTCCCTGGATCCCCACTCGGCCTTCCTCGAAAAGAAGCAGTACGAAGACCTGATGCTGGAGACGCAGGGTCGCTACGGCGGGGTGGGAATCTCCATCGACGTCCAGGACGAGTGGCTCACCGTGGTCTCTCCCATCGAGGGCGGTCCCGCCTACGACCTCGGCATCCAGGCCGGTGATCGCATCATCAAGATCGAAGGCGAGACGACCAAGGGTCTCACCACGGCCGAGGCCGCCAAGATCCTGCGGGGTCGCAAGGGCACCCACGTCAACATCACCATCGCGCGCAAGGGCGAAGTGGCGCCGTTCGATATCGTGATCGAGCGGGATGTCATCGAGCTGAAGTCGGTGCCGTACGCGGGCATCATTCGCGACGACATCGGCTACCTGCGTCTCTCGCGCTTCAGCGAGGAGTCGGGCGCCGAGGTGGAGCGGGCGCTGAAGTCGCTGCTGGATGAGGGCGCCAAGGGCATCGTCTTCGACCTGCGTTCCAACCACGGCGGCTTGCTCACGCAGGCCGTGTCCGTCTCGGACAAGTTCCTGGACCGCGGCAAGCTGATCTCGTACACGCAGGGTCGCCGCGATTCGGACCGACAGGAGTACTACGCGGCAGAGCACGCGCTCGTGCCCAAGGACATCCCGGTGGCGATCCTGGTGAACCGGTCCACGGCGAGTGCCGCGGAGATCGTGTCGGGCGCGCTGCAGGATGACGGCCGCTGCGTGATCCTGGGCGAACTCACGTACGGCAAGGGTCTCGTGCAAACGCTGATCCCGCTCGACGCCGACGTGAGTCTCAAGCTCACCACGGCCAAGTGGTACACGCCGGCGGGTCGTTGCATCCAGAAGCCGTTCGCGGACGACGAGGCGGGCGACCTGGCCCTGGAGCTGGACGAGGCTCCGGTGGAACCGTTGCTGGAAGGCGAGACGGAGGACGAGGCGAAGGCCCGCGTCGTGATCGGCGGGATCAAGCCGGACATCGAGGTCGATGGGGATCCCATCACCCGCTACGGCCTGGAACTGCTGAACGGAAACTACGTCTTCAAGTTCTCGGTGAACTACACCACGGCGCATCCGGAGATCGACCGGAGCTGGCGCGCGGACGACGCGGTAATCGCGGAGTTCGGGGCGTTCCTCGCCGACAAGGAGTTCGACTACGAGACGGTGGCGCAGCGGGAGCTGGACCGCCTCGAGAAGTTGGCCGAAGAGGAGACGTTCGATGAGAGCACGCTGGAAACGATGGCGCTGCTCGCCGAGCGTCTGGAGGCGGAGAAGGCCAAGGACTTCGCGAAGAACCGCGACTACATCGAGTTCGCACTGGAGCGCGAGATCATGCGCAAGCTCTACGGCGACGCCGGTTCCTACGAGGTGAGCCTGCGCACCGACAGTCAGGCGCAGGCCGCGGTGGACCTCCTGCTGGACCCGGAGCGCTACCGTTCGATCCTGGCCAGCAAGGAAGCGATTGCGGCCGTGGACAACGCCTTCCGGTAGGCGCGGCCCTCGGCGCGCTGCCGATCCCGTGCCTTGTCAGACCGCGGCGGGTCGTCCCAGGGGGCGGCCCGCCGTTTCCTTTTCGGGCTAGGCGCCCCTTGCGGCCTTCTTCTTGCCGCGGTTGGCCAGGATGCGGCGCAGCGGCGAGTCCGCGCGGAAGAGCTCCCGGGCCGGACCGGCGAGCACCAGCCCGAACGCCACCAGCCACAGCACCAGCGCGGAGCCGATCTGCAGGACCAGGGGCGCATCCGCCGGCGCGACGGCCCGCTGCACCAGGACCAGCCCCGCGCCTCCGGTGGCCGCGATCAGCACGTAGCGAATCGGGAAGCCGATGTTCTCGATCCGCCGGTAGGTCCAGTGCCCGAAGAACGCGTACACGGCGTAGGTCACCACGCTGGCGATCGCGGCGCCGTAGATCCCCAGGTACGGAATCAGCGCGAGGTTCGCGGCCAGGTTGGAGAGGGCGGCGACCAGCGACGTTCGCGCCACGCTGACCGTGCGACGATGCAGCACGGCGGGCAGGCGGAACAGCGTGTGCATCGGGAAGAAGAGCATGGCCAGGCAGAGCAGCGGCAGCACCCGCCCCGCCTCGGCGTACTCGGGGGCGGTCACGATCCGCACGATCGGCTCGGCCAGCAGTGCCAGCGCCAGCAGGACCAGCGAGATTCCCAGCACGAAGTAGCGGAACACCCGCCGGAAGATGTCCAGCCGTTCGGGCAGCTGGTCCGCCTCGTAGATCACCGTGCTCCAGATCTGGTTGAACGGCGTGATCACGAGCGAGTTCACGCCCTGCGCCAGCATGTACGCCACCGAGTACACGCCGATGGGGCCCAGGTCCTCGAGCTGCCAGCGCAGCAGGTACCGGTCCATCTGGTGCATGGCCACCGCGGCCAGACTCGTGATCATGAGCGGCCAGCCGTAGCGCCAGATCGGCGGGATGGCCTCGCGGATCACGCCGGCGGGTCGGCCGGCAAACAGCGCCAGGAACATGGCGAGTGCCTCCAGGGCCCCGGCGATCAGCGAGCTGTAGAGGAAGCCGTAGACCCCCATGCCCTCGAACGCGATCAGCCACACGTTCAACCCGATCCGGACCAGCAGCGCGGGGATCGTGATCCCGATGAACAGCGTGGAGCGCTTCTGCGCCCGGATGTACGCCTGCGAGAACGCGATGAAGAGCTGGGCGGGCAGGCCCGCCAGGGCAAGCAGGAGGTACGACGGACCGTCCACCACGCTTGCCCCGAACACGAGCGCCGCAATCGATTCCCGGAAGGCGGCCACCAGCGCGAGCTGGGGCAGCGAGATCGCGGCCAGCATGACCAGCCCCGTCGTCCACAGCAGGTGCCGGCGATCCCGGAAGCGCTTGTCGTGGTACTCCCGGAGCACGGCCGCGTAGAGGCCGCCGGCCGCCAGGTGGCTGATGATCGTGGTGGTGAGATCCAGGATCGCCAGGACCCCGTAGTCCGCGGGCACCAGATACGACGTGTACAGCGGGAGCAGCAGAAAGCTGGCGAGCCGACTCAGAATGAGCCCCAGCCCGTACACCCCGGAGTGCTTCATGATTTCGCGGTAGATAGACACGGCGGCATCCTACTGCACGGATCGAGCATCGTCACCTGCGGCCCGGGTGCTTCCGGCCCCGCGCAGGATCCCCTTCGGCCCAGGCCGCCCGTCGTCGTCTGGACGCCCGGACCCACGTGGGCGTAGAATCCGTGCCCAAGCTCCGGGGGCGCTTCCCGCCACCCCAATTGGGGAGACCCGGACGGCGCAATTGGGGCGGAACCCGGCCTCAGGATGCGAGGTTCCAGTGCCAGGCCCGTCGGGGCTTCGGCTCGGGACTTGCTTCTCCCAGGCATAGATCTCGGATTCCCAGGCTCAGGAGGAAATCGCCGCGTGTTGGACACCCAGATGGAAGCCCTGAACGACCGCATCCGCACCGAGTCCGCGTTCGTGGACGACGTGCTCCGCGAGATGCAGAAGGTCATCGTGGGGCAACAGAGCATGACGGAGCGCCTCATCGTGGCGCTGCTTGCAAATGGACACGTGCTGCTGGAAGGCGTGCCCGGTCTGGCCAAGACGCTCACCGTCTCCACGCTGGCGTCGCTGTGCCGGGTGCAGTTCCAGCGGATCCAGTTCACGCCGGATCTGCTGCCCGCGGACCTCGTGGGAACGCTCATCTACGACCAGAAGAACGGCGAGTTCCTTCCCAAGAAGGGCCCCATCTTTGCCAACATCATCCTGGCGGACGAGATCAACCGCGCGCCGGCCAAGGTGCAGTCCGCGCTGCTGGAGGCCATGCAGGAACGACAGGTCACGATCGGCGACACGACCTATCCGCTGGAGGAGCCGTTCCTGGTGATGGCCACGCAGAACCCGATCGAGCAGGAGGGCACGTACCCGCTGCCCGAAGCGCAGGTGGATCGTTTCATGCTCAAGGTGGTGGTGGGCTATCCGGATTCCACGGAGGAACTCGAGATCCTGCGCCGCCAGACGGGACATGCGCCCGAGACGCCGAACCGCGTGGTCACCCCGGAGGCGCTGCTGCGCGCCCGCGGCGTGGTCCGCGATGTGTACGTGGATGAAAAGGTGGAAAAGTACGTGGTGGAGCTGGTGTCCGCCACGCGCGACCCCGCGCGCCACGGACTGGCGGACCTGGCTCCGCTGATCGAGTACGGGGCGTCGCCGCGGGCCACCATCAGTCTGGTGCTGGCGGGGAAGGCGCACGCGTTCCTGCGTCGCCGCGGCTACGTCACCCCGGACGACATTCGCGCGCTCGGGATGGACGTGCTGCGTCACCGTGTCATTCTCACGTACGAAGCCGAAGCGGAGAACATCACGTCCGAGGACGTGGTGCGTCGTCTGTTCGACACGATCGAAGTTCCCTAGGTCGGAGGCCGCGCGGTGATCCCCAAGGAAATCCTCGAGGCCGTGAAGGCCATCGAGATTCGCAGCCGGTCCCTCGTGAACGACGTGTTCGCGGGCGAATACCACAGCGTATTCAAGGGCCGCGGCATGGAGTTCGCCGAGGTGCGCGAGTACCAGCCGGGCGACGACATCCGTTCCATCGACTGGAACGTGACCGCGCGCACGGGGACCGCACACGTGAAGAAGTTCTCGGAGGAGCGCGAGCAGACCGTCATGTTCCTGGTCGACGCGTCGCACTCGCTGGACTTCGGCTCGGTCAAGCGGATGAAGGGGGAGATCGCGGCCGAGATCGCCGCGGTGCTGGCCTTCTCCGCGATTCGCAACAACGACAAGGTGGGCGCGATCATCTTCACCGATCAGATCGAGCTGTTCATCCCGCCCAAGAAGGGGAAGAAGCACGTCCTGCGCGTGATCCGCGAGATGCTCTTCTTCGAGCCGGAGGGGCGCGGGACCGATGTGGGACTGGCGTTGGAGTACCTGTCCCGCGTCGTGCGGCGCAAGGCCGTCGTGTTCCTGCTGTCGGACTTCGTCTCCGCGGACTACACGCGCGCACTGCGCGTCGCGAATCGCCGGCATGATCTCGTGTCCATCACGATCACGGACCCCGCCGAGGACGAGCTGCCGGCCGTGGGCCTGGTCCATCTGGTGGACGCGGAAACCGGGACGGCGCGACTGGTGGACTCCCGCAACCGCGGCACGCAGGACGTGTTCCGACGCGCGCGCCGCGGCTTTCGCGACCTGCGGGAGCGCGTGTTTCGCAAGTACCGCGTGGACACGATCGATGTGAAGACGGACGAACCCT
>BQJX01000002.1 GCA_021604925.1 Gemmatimonadota bacterium | reverse complement strand
GGTAGAACGTGGGCTCGGCGATGCCGAGATCGCGGCAGACCTCCCGGACCGGAGTGCCGGCCTCCGCCTGCCGGAGCGCTCGCGTGATCTGCTCTTCCGTGAACCGCTTCCTGGGCATGGTCCCTCCTAGGGTAGGGACCGAAGTCTAGCTCCCAAATGCAAGTCCGGGTGGACCAGGTTTCGGGGTGAAGACCACTGTGCTGACGGGGATGCGCCGCGGGGAATTGCTCGGTCTACAGTGGGGCGACGTCGACTGGGCCAATGAACGTCTATTCGTTCGACGTGCGCTGTACGGGGGCGAAGTTTCGGAACTGAAGTCCAGGCGTTCGTACCGAGCCGTCTTCATGAGCCCTACGCTGGTGGCGACGCTTCGCGCCCATCGTGTGGCTTCGCCGCCGTCAGAGTTGGATCTCGTGTTCTGCAACAGCCACGGTCGCGCTCTGGATCCAGATGACATGATCAAGCGCGGATTCATGCCGGCGCTTCGCAGAGCCGGGCTCCGGAGGTTGCGGTTTCACGATCTCCGGCACACCTTCGCGTCGCTGCTTATCCACCAGGGCGAGAACGTGAAGCTGATCCAGGAGCAACTCGGGCATGCGTCAATCACGGTTACGATCGACAGGTATGGGCACCTGCTTCCCGGAGCTGGAGAGTCAGCGGCAGCGAAGCTAGACACGACCGTGTTCGGTCCCAGCGCGTGTGACGCAACGGTGCCCGACCTGGCTTCGGAGGCGGTTGTTCCAACACAGCGTGGAGGGCTGCAGGTGTGCTCTGGTCCGTCCTCATGAAGAATCGGTACTGACGTTGAGGCGTAGACTGTCACTTCATGCGGCGCTGTCCAAACGACCTAGGCATATCCCTGGAATTCGGAAGCCGTTCCACGGACCCTCGTGGCGAAACGAATCGGCCTCTTGAACTTCAGACGGCCTTGCCCGCGGTTCGAGAGCTGACTTTTCTTGGGTCGGACGGGGCCTAGGGTAGGTAGCGTTTTCGGCGGTCCGCTCTGTCTCTCAGTGTGCGCGGCGGCCTTCGTCGAAGTCCCCCCGGATCGCCAGATCATCGGAGCATGGCAGCGGCCGCAGTTCCGCGCAGGCTCCGTCTGAACCGCCAGAACTCCTCGAACCCATGCTCAGTGGTACCCGGCATCCCATCGGATTCATGGAGCCAATCACCGCTTATCTCCCCTGCACACGTGAGCGGAACGTCGGTAGGATCAGAGCGTATAGTAGCCATATTGGGAACCACATCGGCGTAGTGCAGCTGACTCTTCCGCGACTCGCCGTTCCGTTTTGTTGGCGGTTTGATCCCGTCCAGGTCATTCGCGTCCATCAGCCAGCAGGCTTCAAGCAAAGGTCGGCGACATGCGAGTTCGTGGGTAGTTCCGACGAGAGGTAGGACGTAGAATACCGATCGTGCTCGGCCTCCCGCCCTCTCTCTCAGCGCCTCCAGCTGGTCGTGCTGCAAGTGAAACCTGCGTTCACCCCCTGCCATCGTGTGGTTCGAGGCCTTGAATTGGAATAGGAGGAGACGAGCCCCTAGTTTCACGGCGGCGTCGAATCCGGCGCGCGCCTCCTGCCGCTGAGTCAATCCAAACCACACGATGTCTCGCCCCACCCGTTTCCCAAACTGAGTGCAGAAATTCAACTCCACAGTCTTCTCGCTAACTCTCAAAGTGCCCTCGTGTCATGCTCCTGGATACGGATTCTGCCGGCGGGCCCGACGGCCCGCGCAGCCACGTCGATGCGTCAGTAGTTGCGTGACGAGACCGGCGAACTGCCCGCCGCGATGTTCATCGTTTGCGACCGCAACTGGCCTGCTCGAGCTACCGGACCGGGAAGCCCATCCCTCTTAGGATCCACTTTGTCGTGCTCTCGTCGAGAGATGCCGCGCGTCCTTTGAAACCGCGTAAGTCATCGAACGGCATGAACCCCGCGAGTCCGTTCACGTGTGCGTTAACCGAGACTGCAAAGTCGAGCACCCGAGCGATCGCGTTTCGCTTGTCTTTTGCGGATGCGACCTTGCCGTGCAGCACCTGGTTTCGAACGTTCTGCGCATGAGAAAGGGCCGTGCGCGCACGCGATGGCATCTTGTGTCCGAACACATTGAGGTACTTGTCCTCAAAATCGGCCGTGGTCTTGAAATACGCGTCGATCGCGGCGCGCGCGATCTTCGCGTTAGCTCGATGGACCTTAACCAGGCCGCAGTAGAGAGCCACGTTCTGCGCCGTCTCAAGGCGGGAGAATGCGTATGCCAGACCCACCTCCAGCGGATAACTGTCGACAAGCGGGCACAGATGCTCGAAGTACTCCTGGATTTCTGTGGGCCGTGATGCGTAAGACCTCTTCAACCCCGGAATTGACCTAATCTCGGACACGGGATCCTTCCCGCACTCCACCGGAGTGCATGTCGGGTGCGAGCACAGAAGAAGCGAAAGTCCGTGAGGCTGGTTTGAGTCAGCCGCGAAGTCCCTACGGCCCACACGAGTTGTGGGCCGCATTGCTCTTCTGGTGCAACTCTACTCTGACCGATCGAAATGCGCACCCAGCTCGAGGCAGAAGGCGTTCCCCTCGGCATGTTTAACGACACTAGCGACATGGCGGCGCCACGGAACACCGTATCGTCGAGCCGGACGATTACGTGTGTCGAACAGCGGGCTGACGGTGGGTCAAAGCTGCCGTGAGTCTGCCAGTTGATCGTAGTAGGAATTCTGATTGTCTATGACAGTCCGCACAGATAGCTCGGAGATCAGGATCATGTTGGTGAACTTGGAGTCCTGTTCGAAATCACTCGGATTGAGCACCGAGCCGCTCTCGAGTCTGAAGTGCGCCACAGCGTTTCGAAACCCAGGCGTGAGTTCGTCATCCATGAGCTTCTTGATCGGCCGCCCTACATAGCCGGGATGGAAGCGTCGAATCTCATCGTGATCCGGGACCGTGTCGCTGACCGTCTCGATCGTCAGCCCTCGCTCCCTGGCTTTACGCATCAGACTCGGGCGAAGGTGGCGAAAAACGCCCTCAAGGATCTTGTAGAGACACATGAATCTGTAGAAAGCGCTGCTGCTGCACTTGGCCTCTCGATAGAGGGCATAGATGGGAAACATCTCGCGATGAACGGTCTCCTCGCCTGGCCTAACGAGAACAGGTGCGTACGGTGTTGTGTACGACACGTGGGTAAGCATGTTGGTCGTGTCTATCGCGATGACCTTCTTGACCATCACTGGAGCATTTGCGGTGTAGCAAAGATGATCCAAGAATCTCGTGATGCTGGCCACCGCCTGTCGAGTTGCGTCCTTTGGGTCGGTCGTTCGTAGTGAGCAGCTGAGACACGATGCATGGCCGTCCTCGTTCTTGTGGACAACGTAGGCCCCATCCGGCGAGTCAACGCGAACCGAGCGCACGGGCTCTGGGATAGCAAACAGAGATCGCCCCAGGGCGGGGTCGGTGCGCGCGTCGATTCCTGCGCCGAAGTCGAGCGAGCGATCGAGAACCAATCGCACCTCAAAGTCGCGGGCGCGCGAATCGTGCAGTCGGTCCTCATCAGTGCGCTCGTCGCTGTCGAGTGAATCCAAGAGGACCAGCGTGCCACTGATTCCAGGAGGGGCGAGGCTTTGATTCCTCGGTGACTTGGACTCGTTCAATTCATCTCACTCCATGCTTGCCGTCGCCGGACCCAAGTCCACGGGGGCATCGTCGTGACCTCAAGTCTTCGACTCCTTGAGGATGAGACAGTCCGAACCGAAGGCAGATGCTGAAATGTCAACTCGAATGACCCTGTCCAACTCGGGGTCGTACACGTCCAGCACCTTCGGTGTGTAACCCAGGACGGCAACAATGTGAAACCCGCCGGTTGGATTCTCTAAGGAGATCAGAATAGGTTCATCTTCGTCGATCGCGCTTCGAACTGTTTGTGCGTACGTGGCACTGTCCGCGAGACCCCGCACGACCCTGAGTCTGCGCGAGGCGGTCACCTGGGCCAGCAGAGCGTTGGTCACCGTGGCGAAAGCGCCGAAGTTCGCTGAGGGTATAGGGATTCGTTGAAAGGCACGGCAGATCTCGTCGTCGCTCATCAGGGCAAAATCGGTGGGCCCGGCTGACTCGCGCAGCGTGTCTGCTCCTGCTGGGGGCTGTACGTGCTGGCGGACGAAACTGGCGACAACTGCCTCTTGAGAGATCGTCGAGTACCCGCCGCATCGAAGCAGGTTCTCGATGCCGGCAGGGATGCACCAATAGTCCCCGCGTTGACGGTTCCCCGGGGCCAGCAGTGACGCAGTGGAGAGTCGCGAACTAGGGCTCGATGTCATTCGCTCCCTCCACTGAGATCACGGCGATTCGCTCTCCTGACCTGACGACCGTGACGCCGGACCCACTGTTTGGACCGCTTCTCGGATGACGAGTATTCGCCGAGTTCCTCATAGGACATCGGGCCCGGTGCGTCTTCGTGCCGCCGGGCGACGAAGACTGACTCGCAGGCCCCACCCTTGCGGAACAGCACGTAGATATGTGGTTCAACGTAATACTCATCCCCCGTCCAGTCGATCCTCACGATTCTCGAGAAAGGGACGTGCCCTACAAGGAAGCCACCTTCGCTTGCCTGTTCGCCGGTGATCTCGCCGAGTCGAACGCCATCGGCTCCGAGAACGATGCTCGTTCGCCCGAGGACCACACGAAGACCGCGATGGTATAGGCCCGCGATATGGACACGGAAGTACCCACTTTCCGGGTAGGAAGAGGCTTTCTTTGCGTCGCGAACGATGGCCTCGCCGTAGCCCCACGCGTCTTCAATCTTGGGGAAGGCAGTCTCAAGTTCGACTTTGATCCCCTGTTCAAGGCGGGCGCGTTCGCGCTCGCGTGTGTCCTTGTTGAGCGCCGAGCCGCCGTCCACGATGAGGCGGTACAGGAGCGAGAGTGCGCCGACGACCGAGAATCCTTCCGTGGTGTTCCTCCATTCTCGTCGGTTGCGAAACCCGACTGCCCGCTACGTGCATCCGAACGAACGCTTCAGCCTGCGAACGAAGTCGAATTCATCGTCACCCGGAACCAGCCCTCGCACAGGGTGCATTATCTTGTTTCGGATCCGGCTGAGCTTCCGGAGGTCCTTGCTGAGGTCCTTGCGATTCGGCGCGTAATCTGGAAACAGATCCTTCAGCAGCGTCCACTGATGCTCGAGAATAGCGTCAAGGTCCAGCAGGTCCGAGTAGCCGAAGGGCCGGCAAGGGTTGTCACGATCTCTCTCCCGCCGCTCTGCGCATTTCACACGGACCTTTTCTGGAACGCCTTGCCGCCACCATCCCGCTTCGCCGTCCCCGTACCTGCCGACTAGCGCCTGGCCGATCTTCTCGTGCAATGTGGTCTCGATGTTTCGAAGATCGTCGTACATATCACCGAGAGCGTGCGTGGGATCCGTGTACCATCGCTGGAGGGTGTCGTCGGAACTGCGACGTTCCCGAGGAACCGAGAAGTAGATATCTGAGCGCCGGAGCAAGCCTTCACCCACTGCCCGATGGAGGTACCCCTCAACGCTCGCAACGGTCACGTCAAGCTCGTGGGCAATCTCTCCTGGAGTCAAGCCCGCTCGAACCAGTTCAGTAACGTCGTCGGAGCGTGCCATTCACTCTGCTCTCCTCGTCTCCCAGTGCTACCCACTGATCCTGGAGCGGTCCTGTCCGACCCGAAGCAACTGGGCAGACCGATGACGACTTCGCGATGCGTCGAAGGGGCTGCTCAATGTCGGGACGCTTAGCGGCAACGATCTGTCACCCAAACCTTAGCAAAACCTTAGCAACGAGCCCAGAACAGCCATCCGAACCCCCAAAGAGAAGAGCCCGGAACTCATTGAGTCCCAGGCCCTTAAGGTTGGTAGCGGGGACAGGATTTGAATGCTAATCGGGGGACCCTGGAAGTCGATGGAGCATAACGAGATACCGACCTAACCGTTTGGCACCTTTTCGGTTACCGAGTCCACGGGGGCGATCCCGAGTGCACTGGAGTTCTCTCGCGTGGACCCCGGTTCTGGAGACGACTGGAGACGGGGCTCCGTCAGTCCTCGCCACACAACCCCTCCTAGCCACGCGATTCCACACCGCGAGGGAACGCTACGAACGGCGCTCGGCGCGTAGGTGCGAAGCAGACGACGACTGGGCTGCGAGGATCACGGAACGCTGGCGTCCTAGCGAGTCCTGGATCAGAGAAGTTATCGTCGCGGAGTCCCTCGGACGGCTTCCGATCCACCCCGATCGCAGGAGTCGAACAAACAGCGCGTTCTCGATCCAACGTTCCGCTCCTTTTCGAGTCACGCGAATGCCGCCACGAGGACCTCGGACTCGAGCATCCGACATGAGGCGCTTCCAGTATTCGAGCGGGAAGTACATGCCGTCCACGAGGAGTGAACCGGTGGGACCGTCGAGCAGATCCGGACACAGCTTGAAATAGAATGGACTGCTGTCCAGTCGGTACCCTTCGACTGCGCCCATGCATTTCGTGCCGCCGAACTGCCGATCTAGGCCGGACATCCTTTGTAGTTCACGCTCGTAGCTCTTGCCGCCCGGGCGGAATTCGAAGTCGGAGTCCTTGCAGGGAGTCATCCTCTTGTACTGAACAAGAACGTAGGAGTCGTACAAGTTGTGGTAGTAGATGAGGTCAACGCCGAGCGTGCTCTCGAGAGGATGACGATTGACGTTCTTGATCGTGAGTACACTTCCGGTCGAGTTCGTAAACTGAGCACGACCTACTTCGAACGGAGCGAGTCGCGACCAGTCTCCGAAGACCTGGGCGTCATGAACGATCATCTCATCCTCGGTCGCAGTTGATTCCGGCAGTCCCAGGAGAAATGGTGCAAGCGGATATGGCGCGGACCACTCGTTCAAGTGGGTGCGGGCGACTCCGGCTGCGTGGAGTGCTGAACGGACAGCGTCCTGCTCATGGCGGAGGATAAGCTCACCGTCAGAGAGCTCTTGCGATCTGGGATGAGATTCTTGGTTGAGCCGGTCCAGACCCTCCGACAGATCTGGGCGAAGCCTCCGGATCGCGCTCACGAGCGCTTCCCACGTTCTCGGGGGAACACGGCCGCCAATGCCTTTGATCGATCGATCAAGGTGCGGTTGGAGATGACTGGGTAGAGCGTCCCGAACCTCCGCGAATGCAAGCGGCGGTTCAATCCGGATAGCGCCACGGAATCGGATTTGCCGCTTCCTTGTCGCCGTCGATCGGCCACGTGATGCGATTGCCAGATAGTCGAGACACTCGCTGTCGAGTGAAAGGAACGCTATCTGCTCCCTGTGCATGGGGAAGTCACTCGAACTCACAGAGTCCGTGAATCCGCGGGAGGCGTCCGCTGAGAGCCGCTCTGCAAGGTCGTACGCCCGGTTCTCCTCCCGCACCCGAAAGACGATGCCAGTGCTACGCTTCATCCCTTCAAGAGGCGCATTTCGAGTCATGATTCCGATCGCTCCTGCAAGTCCCCTAGCACATCCTCGATCTGGCCAAGCGCCGACCGCAGATCGTCCGTGATCTCTTGGGCCAGCACGTGCGGATCCGGCAGGTTGGCGGAGTCTTCCAGGCTCTCATCCCGGAGCCAGAAAAGGTCCAGGCTGACCTTGTCGCGGCTCAGAATCTCCTCGTAGGTGTACGGCCTCCACCGGCCTTTCGGATTCTCCTCGGACCACGTGGCCTTCCGCTTCTGGCGGCTGCCGGGGCGGTAGCACTTCACGAACTCGCCCAGATCCGTCCGGACCATCTGCCGGGTCTTCAGCGTGAAGTGCTGGTTGGTGCGGAGGTCGTAGACCCAGACCTTCTTGGTCCAGGCGTCCTTCGCGCCGGGCTTCCGGTCGAAGAACAGCACGTTGGCCTTCACGCCCTGGGCGTAGAAGATGCCGGTGGGGAGGCGGAGGAGGGTGTGGACCTCGCACTCCTTCAGCAGGTTCCTTCGGACGGTCTCCCCGGCTCCGCCCTCAAACAGGACGTTGTCCGGCACCACGACGGCGGCACGGCCGTGGATCTTCAGTAGGGACTTCACGTGCTGGACGAAGTTCAGCTGCTTGTTGGAGGTCGTGGTCCAGAAGTCCGGGCGGTTGTAGGTCAGGGTCTGGCGATCGGTGTCGCCTTCCTCGTTGACCACGGTGATGGAGGACTTCTTGCCGAACGGCGGATTGGTGATGACCACATCGGCGTGGTCCCTGGGCTCGTTCCGGAGAGCGTCGTCCGTCTTGATCGGGGGCTCGTAGTCCTCGCCACCGTTGGGGCCGATGCCGTGGAGGTAGAGGTTCATCCCGCAGAGCCGGGAGACGTTGGGGACCAGTTCCACGCCCCGCAGGGCCTCGAACCGGAGGTGCTTCTTCTGGTCCCGGTCCAGGTCCGCGTGGTTCTTGAGGTACTCGTGAGCCGCAAGGAGGAAGCCGCCGGTCCCGCAGGCTGGGTCCGCCACGATCTCCCCGGGCTGCGGCTGCACGCACTCCACGAGGGCCTCGATGACCGACCTGGGCGTGAAATACTGGCCTGCTCCGCCCTTCACGTCCTGGGCGTTCTTCTCCAGAAGTCCCTCGTAGGCGTCGCCCTTCACGTCGGCCGCCATCGCGGACCAGTCTTCCTTGCCGATCAGCTCCACGATGAGTTGCCGGAGCTTGGCGGGATCCTGGATCTTGTTCTGCGCCTTCTCGAAGATCAGGCCCAGCATTCCACCCTGCGTGCCCAGTTCCCGGAGCGTCTCCCGGTAGTGTTGCTCCAGCTCCACGCCTTCCATCTTGGACGCGGCGAGGTCCGCCCAGCGGTAGCCGTTCGGGATCGGTTGCTCCTCGCCGGTGAGTTGCGCCCGCTCGTCCGCCATCTTGAGGAATAGGAGGAAGGTCAGCTGCTCCAGGTAGTCCTGGTAGGAGAGGCCGTCGTCGCGGAGAACGTTGCAGTAGGACCAGAGCTTCTGGACGATCCGGTTGGCGGCGTCACTCATGCGGAGGGCCCCTTCGTGGTGCGGCGTGGCTTGCGACGGGATCGTGGTTCTCCGCCGGCCCCTTCGCCTTCGGCCTTGATGTGCTGAAGTAGTTCGGTGGCTGGTTCGTCTTCGGGACACTGGCCCACGAGCCGGCCCTCGAAGGCCCACTTCAGAGTGGACCGGCGAAGTCGCTGGCACTTTCGGGTTGCGGCAGCTACCGAAGTCTCCACGTCTCTAGCTATCGACAACAAGCGCTCGACCTCGTCCCCGATCCGTACTTGCTCGGCCGCGGGAGGGATCGGTACCGGGATCTTGTTCATGGCAGTCTGGGGCAACTTGGGTTGAGCTGTACCCGTCACAAAGCGCGCCAAGTCTGTTGCGTTGAAGAAGGACTCCACATACTCCAGGGGGAGTCCCAAATAGGTTTGGAAGACATGCGCATGGTTGTTCACCCAGAACCTGCCGCGGGCTTGAAAGGCAATGGGGGAGGAACGCGCGAGGAGATTGGCACCGTCTTCGCCAACCAGGACGTACGAGCCATCGAACAGGAAATCGTCGATGGAATCGATGGCTCCGGATGCTCCGTAATAGGGGTAGTCGCCACGTCGTTTCGCCCGATCGGCGCGCTTCACGGGAACGCGATCCTTGTCGTGATTCTCAAGGATCTGGTCAATCGAAGCCCAGCACCACCCGGCTGGGAGCGCGCCCAGCGCTGCTGTGTCGACGATGGCAGGCTCCTTGTACTTCGCTTTCCACTTGTCGTCCTTCGGGGCCTTGCCCTTGGCCTTCATCTTCGCCAGTTCGGCCTCATCCCAGCGGCGGCGGCGCTCTGCGAGGATGCGCTCCAGGAGGACCGAGGCGGGTTCGTAGTCCCGGCCCTCGGCGCGGGCCAGCTCGGCCTCGGTCGGCACCAGCCGTCCCTCTACGGCGGCCTTGAGCACCGAGGCCCGATACCGTTTCAGGTTCCGCTGCACGCGCTCCAGGTTCGCCACGGCGTCGTCGAGCCGGGTGAAGTAGGATTCGATAGCCTCGACGATGCGGTGCTGCTCGCCAGTTGGGGCTAGTGGGAGTGCCACCTTGCGTAGGAGTGAGAAGTGCCGAGCGTAGCCCCTGTCCGGGATCTCAGCGTTCTTTAGCGCCCAGTAGGCGTACTTGGCATCGATCGACGGCGATGGAGCGAGAACTTTCACGCCATCGGCACCCTGTACAAACGGCCGTTCGGCGAACTTCACGCACCGAGTGTGATCCCCAAAGACGATGGAGGGTACGGGGCCCGGATGCACGAGTGACTTGTCGTTTGTAAAGCCGCCAATGTGATCGGCCCCCTGGTCGATCACCGCGTAGCGTCCGCCTTGCACGTATTCGCCCTTGGGCAGTTTCAAGGCGGAGCTGGTCACGTTGCGAAACAGAAGGTCAAAGGGGGCGAGGGCCCAATGGTCCGGCAATCGGCTGCTGGGCCTGTGGATTGGTGGGCTCATGCGGCGAGGACCTCGTTGAGTTCCTCAAGCAGAGGCCGCAGGCCGTCCCCGAACACTTGAGCAGCCTTCCCGAGCCCACCCTCCTCGGCAAACGGCGCGTAGTCCAAGTCACCCACGGTCATCTCCAAACTCGCCGCAATATGATCCCGCATCATCTCCAGCCACCGGACCTGGTCGGGCGTGAACTGCCGCCCTCCGCTCCGCTGCTGGTCCATCCATCCCTGAAACCGCTGACGCACCTGTTCCCCGAACGGCACTAACTCCTCGTCCTTGTGCGTCGCGAACCGCACCAGCGACACGATGTCCGTCAGCAGCCGAGTCCCGGATGCACCGCGGACCTTATCCTTGTTCAACGCATCGTAGGCTCGCCACAACCGATCCGGTGTCCAGGATCGCGGCGGGGCCTTGATCGCCTCGGCCAGTTCCTTGATGTCCTGGAATCGCAGCCGCTTGGAGTAGGGCTGGGCGTAGAAGAACTGGAGGGCGTCGATCTCATCCTTGTTCTCCTCCAGGAACCGCTCGAAGGAAGTGACCAGGGCCTTGGCCTTCTCCTTGGCCTCCGGGCTCGCTCCGGCCTCCAGTAGTTCGTCCTGGGAGACCTCGTCGATGATCTGCTCCAGCTCCCGCTTGAGATCCTGGATGAGTGTGCGGAGCTGGGGATTGGTTGCCAGGGGCCGGGTCGCCCGCTTCAGCAGGGTCTCCGCGGCCTCCTGGATCTGCTTCTCTGTCGGCTCCTGGTCCGCCGGGACCTCGAACGCCGCCCGCGCTTCCGCCACCTGCCGGTCAGGATCCAAGCCGTCCACGATCCCCCGGCTGATGCTGGTGAGGCTCACGCCGCCCGATACCTCTGAGATCCGTTTGTTCTCCTCCGTCCCGCACTGCTTAGCCAGTCGGGAGAGACGGCTCGCCAGGGAGGAGAGGATCGCCGGGTCCGTGCCTCCCATCGCCACGTGCTCGATGAGCGTCTTGAACGCCACCGTCTTCTTCCGCTCCAGCGGCTGCGTGTCCGCGAGCTGCGTGTCGGTCATCCCCACGCAGTCCACGATGACGAAGTGGGTCTTGGACCTGGCGTCGGGGGTCACGGCCTTGAGGTCGTTGGAGTCAATGATGCGGACACCACGGCCCTTCATCTGCTCGAAGAGGACGCGGCTCTTCACGGCCCGCATGAACATCACCACCTCGATCGGTTTGATGTCCGTCCCCGTGGCGATCATGTCCACCGTGACCGCGATGCGCGGCTCGTAGCTGTTGCGGAAGGACTGGATGAGGTCCCTGGGGTTCGCGGCCGTCACCTTGTACGTGATCTTCAGGCAGAAGGCGTTCCCGCGCCCGAACTCGTCCCGCACAATCTCCACGATGTCCTCGGCGTGGCTGTCGTCCTTCGCGAAGATCAGGGTCTTGGGGACCTCGGTGCGACCGGGGAAGATCTCCGTGAAGAGACGATCCCGGAACGTGCGGATGATCGTGCGGATCTGGTCCTTGGACACCACGCGCCGGTCCAGCTCGTTGGCGTCGTAGTTGATGTCGTCGTCCGGGCGCTCCCACCGTCGCTGCCGGGTCTGGCGGTGCCGGTACTCCACCATGGTGTCCGGGGCGGCTTCGATGGTGGAGCCGCGCTCAGTGATCTTGGTGCGGATGTTGTACACCTCGAAGTCCACGTTGACACCATCTGCGACGGCCCGCTCGTGGTCGTACTCCATGACGAGGTTCTTGTTGAAGAACCCGAACGTCTGTTTGGCCGGCGTGGCGGTGAGCCCGATCAGGAAGGCGTCGAAGTACTCCAGGACTTGCCGCCAGAGCGTGTAGATGGAGCGGTGGCACTCGTCGATGACAACGACATCGAAGTACTCGGGCGGATAGACCGAGTTGTAGACGACGGGCAGGGGCTCGTTCATGGCCGCGCCCGTGGACTCGAACTGGGACTCTTCCTCGACTTCGGACGCGAACTCCGGCTCTCCCTTCAGCATGGAGTAGAGGCGCTGGATGGTGGTGATGACCACCTTGCTGGAGGACCCGATGGTGTTCGAGGTCAGGCGCTGGACGTTGTACAACTCCGTGAACTTCCGGTTGTCGTCAGGCGTCCGGAAGCCCGCGAACTCCTTCTCCGCCTGCTCCCCGAGGTTGCTGCGGTCCACCAGGAAGAGGATCCGGCGCGCCCCGGCGTACTTGATGAGCCGGTAGACGGACGTGATGGCGAAGATCGTCTTGCCGGAGCCCGTGGCCATCTGAACCAGGGAGCGCGGCCGGTTGTGCTTGAGGGACTGCTCCAGGTTCAGGACTGCCTCGATCTGGTTAGGAAAAAGGAAGCCACTCTCCAGCGGCGGCATCGTCTGGAGGCGGGAGCGTAGGGAGGAGGGGGTGGTGTCGTCGGCCGCCGTGTAGAGGCCGCCATCTCCGTGGAGGCGCTTCACCCAGGCGTCCAACGTGTCGGCCTGGAGACGATCCCACAATGTCTCCGGTCTATGGATGTGCGGGACATCCGACATGCGCCGGGTCTTGGGATCTGGATCCAGGAGATTGATGTACCGCGTCTCCTTGCCCGTGCTGATGTAGAGGAAGGGGAGAGGGTTCACCGGGGGATTGAGGCCGCTGGGGAGCCCAGTGGCGTACTTGTCCACTTGGACCTCGACGTTGGTCAGGAGGTAGCCCTCCGGCTTGGCCTCCAGCACGCCGACGGCCTTGCCCTTTACGAAGAGCATGTAGTCCGCGAACCCGTGCCCGTCCGCCATCTTGAACTCGCGGACGGCGACGCCGGGGCCTGCGACGAGGTTCATCTCGGCGCGGTCCTGGACCAGCCAGCCGGCGGCTGCCAGCTGGGCGTCGATGTTCTCCCGGGCTCTTGCCTCGGGTGCAAGGGGTGGACACATGCGACTCGTCTCCAGTATGGCAGCTTGGGCTGCAGGGTCGGGCAACTGGTTGCGTGGCACCAGCTGCCCCATACTTGGGACATTCTAGGTTAGGGGCGGCGGTTGGGCTACCCTGCCGTCAAGGCGGCGCGAAGTCCACCACTGGGGCCGAGGTTCCCGGCGAGAGTTCGGGAAGGGCTCCTCAGTAGAGGCTAGTTGAGGCGTCTGGAAAAGCTCGCGACGCGCCGACTGGAGAGAGAGGTTGGATCGTCGAGAAGGACGCTACGGGTGGCGCATTCCGCGACCCAGCGCACACTCCTCGGAGCTTGGAGTTCCGGCTTCTGACATTGGATCAGGCGTTCACTGTCGCGTTGCTTGTCTCCACGTGCCATAGCGTCACTCTCATCCGGTCTAGCTCGGCGCAATCCGTTACTTCTCTCCCAACGAAACGCTGGTGCTCGGACGAAGATGGCCACGACGGGAAGCTCCGGTACGTCATCGTTCGGAGTAGGCTCGGGACGTCGCTTACCTCTTCGATGTCGGTGAGACGCCACCAAGCCGCACACTTCACGTGTATGTAGTAGTCCGGCGTCGCGTCCATTTGGGGCGAGGACATGGATACCTGGGCAGGCGCCACGCGCAGGGCGCTAAGCGTGGCCCGATAGACCTTGTACTGTTCGTTTTCCCTGGCGCCGCAGTCATAGAGGAAGATCTTCTCGTTGAGGTTCTCACGGTCACCGTTGTATAGCTTCCTGAAGAGGTCCACGGGAACGTTCTCGATAGGCTTCTTCCACCATCCCCACCAACAGTGGCCAAGAGCATCGATCTTCTTGGCGTGGAGAGCGACGGTATCACCAGGGGCAGTCACCAAGTCGCGAAAGCAGAGAATCACTGTCTCCGTCACGGGGAATCTCCTTCAGGTGAACACTATGTGCCAAGCGCGGCACGCATCGTCTTGAGGCGCTGGATCGTGCCGGCGTCATCGCTGAAACCTTGTGCCTCACTTCGCCACACGGCGTAGCACCGCAGGACATGGGAAAAGCCATCTCCCTCTGCGCGGTGCCGGAGCTCGCGCTCGTTGACCAGCCACTCCAGCCAACTCTGGTTTCGGAGAATATCTTCCTGGTCGAACGCCACTTCAATCCCCTCGGGGGGGGTCACTTCGAGTGACTCAACACCTTGTTCCCTTACGGCGACGAGAAGCTCTCGACGCGCGAGATCGCTGACGACCATGAGTAGCACGCCTCCAGGGCTCAGCAAAGTGGGAACGGATGCGATCACGGCCTCAAGAAGAGACGTCCCGCTAATCGCATCGGCGGTGCGGCGACCATGCTCCTCCGGGATATATGGGATGTATGGAGGATTGCAAAGGACAATCGAGAAATCCGAGAACCGTTGCCCGGAATAGGCACCGCAGACAAAGAACTTCTCCAGGGGCGCCTGGACACTCTCGTGAAGATTCGCCTCGACATTGCGATAGGCGCAGAGCACGGATTCGGGAGACATGTCGATCGCCTCAAGGCGTGTGATGCTGGGGAGATTCTGGGAAGCAGCGGCCGCAAGTAGGCCAGATCCACAGCCGATTTCCAGGACACTCTTGAGTTGGAGCGCGGCAACCTCGTCCTGGTGCATGTGCTCATAGATGTACTTGTGCGCCATCTCATTTAGCAGAATCGTGTCCAGAAACGGGCCGGCTACGCCAAGGTCGCGACGTCGATCGACGTGGACAAACGTGTTTCGGTGCCCGACAATCTTGTGCCCTAACATGAGGACCTTCTTGAGCGCCGATCGCTCTTCAGGTGCAGTTGCGCGCAGGGCGCTGTCCATGTCGTAGAGGCGATCGGGCTTTCTAAGCTCAACCAGTGGAACGCATTCGACTCCGCGATTGCGCACGAGTCGATACTCGAAGATGACGCAACGTGCCATGCGATCGGAGTAATACAGGAGCGCCCCGCTTGCCGGAATCCCACTTGATACTAAACTCAAAACACCACTCGAAAGCAGTTGGTCGAGCAGTCGCTGATAGACGCGGTGGACGATCAGAGGCTCGACCGAGGTATCAATGCGGTTTGGTTGATTCTGAGGCGAGAACCAGTCAGCATCCGACCTGAGCAGTTCGGCCGATGCAAGGTCGCCGAAGAAATCACGATTCGGATAGGCGTCCAAGAGCGGTGTAAGAAAGTCGAGTGAGTGATCGCCGGCTCCGGCATCGAGCTGGCCCGCGATGGCGGACTGGGTCTGCTCGTCTATCGGCCCCCAACGATAAGGCAATTGGTAGTATGTCTTCGTCAGGTTCAAGGGCGTGGGTGGCACTGGACAACCTCGGCGTACAGTTCAGGGCGAGCAGCCACAGTCTTGCAGATGACGGCCAATGCAGCCGGGTCGGTCAAGATGCTGGGACTCTGCCGCGTGAAGAGACTCGCCAAGCGCGGGCAAGCTACTAGGTTCTACCGTTTGTGGCACTCATGTGTCAATGGCACCCGGAGGTGTCAACAATGGAGGCCCGCCATACACGGCCCCGGGTTGCACCTCCACGATCCGACGATTACAAACCGCACAGATTCCGCAATCTACGAAGTAGACCAATGTAGACCGCCAGCGGCCCCTCCGGAGCGGTCTACTTTTTCGCCACCGAGCTTCCTTGGGGCGACCTCTCAGGCGCTCTAGCGGACCAATTATCAACCACTTACGAGATCGGCACCTTGGGAGCGTGCGGTAGACCGGCCGGTCTACTTGGCGGTCTACCTGGAGGGCCTCCGGTCTACTTTTCGGGCGGGGGTTTCGGGGGCCGTTTCGGGGCGTCCGGGGCGCGGTTTCTGGCGGTCCGGGAAAAGCGCTGGAGGTAGATCGAGACGCGCCGTGCAGAGGGGCGCGCCTCGTGCGGGCGACTTGAGCCAACCTGGGGGCCGCCGGAGGGGCCTCAGGCCGTGCCTGTTCGGGTTGACACACAAGCCCCCGTCGAGCCCCCGCCCTGGGTCTGTCGGGCTGCCTCTAAGTGCCATGGGGAGCGTTTGCACGGCGTACGGCCGTGCACCAGGAACTGACCCTTCTGCTCAGTATGGGCACGACCGGAAGGCCGAACCTAGCCGCACCTTAGGCCACCCGCCACGGGCGGTCGCATTCCGGACGTCATTGCGCTGGAAGGGCCGGAATCTGATCGTCGAGGCAATCGAGACACCGAGTACCCTTTCGCGGCGATGGCGCTCAGCAGGCGCAAGCCCGAAGAGCGACGGAGGCGGGAGCCGCGCTTCCTCGCTGTGCCAGGTTGCTGGCACCTCCTACTCGGCGATCTACGAGGGGTTGGTTGCACGATTCTGAGACACGGGGGGAGTGCCGACCTTTAGGAGCGGCAGCACAACGGGTGGAAGCCCCATCCTCGAAGCCGTCGATTGAACGAACTCGCGCCAGTACGGCCAAGCGTTAAAGATCCCGTTTGCAGCGGCGAAAGCCTTCAGCTCCTCGTCACTGGGAGCCGAGTCGGCCTGCAGTGAGTAGGCAAGTTCGTATCGTGCGCCGATCGCGATGAGATCCTCGGCAGGGTCGTCTCGCGTGCGCACCATCACTTGGATGTCGGCGAGCACGACGAACGCTGTCGCGTCGTCCTGGCGCTTGACCTCCGTGTGCCACGAAACGTCCATCTGACCTTGAGTGTCAGGCATGCCATCGATCACGCAGTCGGTCGATGATCGGACCAAGCGAATCGAATCCAACTGGACGGCACGCACGACGTTGGCGAAGTCAGGACCCTGCTGGGTCATACTGCGATCCCCATTTGGCGCTCGTCGGTCATCATCGCCCATGGCGTGGTGAAGACATGCTCTGGGAATGGTGATTGGGCGATCACGAAGTCCACAGCGCATCTGTGGTCTGTCGCATTCCACATGAATGCGGGCGGGTGGGCGCCGAGTACGCAAACCCGCATCGCTGGATGAGACGGACGCAACTGGAAGATCACACGTCGATCCAGAGCGTCCGAGAAGTTGGCCAGCGTGCGCAGCGTCACGTTCTGATTGCCCGAAAGGACCTGCGAGACAAACCCCTTCGACTTTCCGAGACGCTGGGCCAGCTCAGTTCGGCTCACACCTACTTCTTCCATCGCCTCGACGAGTTGCTCAGTCACATCCAAGATGAGCTCCTCCTGTCGAAGGAGGCGTCGATTCGTGATAGAGCTACCTTCAAATGCCTCCATGTCCATCCGCGCGTGGTGGTTCATTTGCCTGTCTCCCGAGCGTCGTTTTCTTCGAGAATCCGTACGGCCTTGTCTAGGTCCTCTTGCCTCAACCTACCCTTCTTCTTGATGACTCCCAGGGCTACGACGAATCGGTGGCCCGGACGGAAGTCTCCAAGGAGACGAATCCGGAATGACTTGAACTCCCAGATCGAATCGACCTTCTTGAACTTCTCGCGGTTCCTGATCTTCCCGGTGTTTGCCAGCTTCCGGAACAGCGCGGACACCTTGGCCACGTCTTCAGGACCAAGTCCCACGAAGAACTCACGCGCCGGCATCCTCCCGCGGTGGTCCTTCGCCCATTCAACGGTGCCCCATTGCCCCTGCTCTTCTTCGCACCCCACCGGATGTCTCTACCCCCGCACCTCTCCGGAATCGGTTCCCTCTTTCCGGGAGTTTAGTCAAAACTAAACCACGTGGCAAGTCCTCGCGCTGGGCCAAACCGCACTACGTAGAGCGGCGTGCGGCAGGGCCTCCCCGAATCCAATTTGTTTCTAATCAAGCGATTAGGTCTGGTCGGGCGAATCCTGACGTGGGCCGTCGCCACTCGTCAGCACGTGGTACCTAGCGTCTATCGCCCCCAGCCCGCGCACCTCGTGGTCGAGCATGGCCCGCAGCTCGGGGAGCGACTTGCCGGCCAGGTCGCGCTGGACGATCTCCTGGCGGCTGTCCGCTTCTCCTTCCACGAAGCACTGAAGCCTGACCAGCCTGTCCAAATCGGAGAGGGAGGGAGAGACGCGCCCATCTGCGATGGCCCGAGCCACGGAAATGATGCCAGCCTCGATGATCCGGCGGTTCTGCGATCGGCGGTCCACTTCAGCCTTGGTAGCCCGCTCGCGGACGAGGCCACCCACGGCCTGGTCGCGCTCGGCGACGCGCCGCTGCCACGAGAACGCACCCGACCACTTCTTCACGGCTGCGACCGAAGCGCCGAACTCGGCCGCGAGGGCAGGGAGGGACCGATCCGGACCGAGGCCGTAGTACGCCTCGAACGCTCTCTGGTGTTTCGTGGTCTCTTTCATAGCGCAGACTTGCTCATTCAGATCTTAGGTCCAGACTCTGCTGCTCTGCCAGCGGCTTGTGTATCCGTAGTGGATGTCCGGCCACGTCGCCGTCGAGTTGCAGCAGGCCCACTCCCTTGCCTGACTTACCCTTGTCGAAAGTGTGGAAGGCGGCCGCTTCGTAATGAATCGCAGATGCCAAGTGGATGGCGTCAGGTGTTGGTAGTTTGCTTCCGCTGTCTCGGTAGAACTTCCGGATCTCCGCCGCACGCTCTGCGATGGGTCTGGTCACTTGGAGGAGGCCAAACCCCCTGCGTCTAAACAACCGTTGGAACTCGCTCCCCGCGTCCGTCGGCACGGCAGCCTCCAGGACTTCAGTCAGCGTGAGAACTGAAGTGAGAATACGGATCTCGCTCCTCTTGGCCCGGTCCAGGAACTCTCTCACGCCGCTCATCTCGCCCTCTGGGCGCTCCTCGTCCTTGAGCCATGCCAAGAACAGGCAGGAATCCCAATAGTAGGAATCAACCCCACGCATTGCGATTGTCCCGAATGAAGTCCTCAGAACTCTGGCTGCCGGTGGCATCGGGAGCGACTCCCCTAAGATCGCCTGGATCCGGCAGGCCCTCGTCGGTTTCGCGAATCTCTATGTTCTGGACGATGATCTCGTGCGGGAAGGATCTGTGCGTGAGGGACTTGAGAGTGCCAGTGACCGTCACCCATGCCATGATTGCGGCCTTGGCCTTCGACAGTAGGTCGTCCGGGAAACGGCACGCGACAGAATCTGGTCCCACGTCGGGGTACAGATAGAACACGTTTGCGCGGTTGTGCACATTGAACCGTTCCACCGTGCCTTCGACGCTGCCGATCTCAAGCAGCACATCAGAAAGTGCAAGGTCGATCGTGCTGGCAAACTTCGGGGTTAGCTCAGTCACGCTGTCGTTCACGGCAATGGAAACGCCACCGAGCCCTTTGCCAACGGCTTCCGCAAGGCTGCGTAGGTCTCTTAGTGTGCGTATGTCTGTTTCAGTCGGAACTGCCCCGCGGTCTATCGCGTTGATCGTGTCGGAGAACCGTTCCGTGACGGCGTGGGTTGCGTTGGTACTGGCGCTTACGGGGCAAGGCTCCAGTACGACGGTCGCGGGGCTTGAATGGGAGAGAGCCACAACCCGGTAGTACGTAGTCTGCTCCCCTCCCGAAAGCGTCCGGTCGATCGATGCCAAGGAGCTATGGAGGTGATCAAGTTGTCGGAGGAAGTCACGGAGCCTCACATGACCGTTTTCGTCGTCAGGTCCAAGCATGGTGAGCGTGATCGAATCGGCCATCGCGCGTCGCTCCAATAGCGTTGAGGGCGCAAGGATACGGCCATACTCCTGCCAGTGTCACGCCAAAGCTGCAGTCATGCGATCCGCTCCGCCGTCAGCCCGGTGAACCGCTCCCAGCGTCGGACGGCTGTCGCACAGTGCAACGGCTCCAGTTCGATTCCCACGCAACGGCGGCCGGCCATCTCGCAGGCAATCATCGTGCTGCCAGAGCCGAGAAAGGGATCGTACACCACGGCACCCGGTGCCGATCCGTCACGGATCAACCGGACGAGCAAGTCCGTCGGCTTCGTGGTCGGGTGATCGCGGGAAGCCACGGGCCGGTCGAAGGAAAGCACGGTGCTCGCCTTTCCCACCGGGCCATAGAACTTGTGCGAGCCCTTCCAACCGTAGGTCACGAATTCATGGCCGGCGTTGTAGTCCTTCCTCCCGAGGACTGGCCGCTGCTTCGCCCATACCAGGTAGTCGCCCCATGTGAACCCAGCGTCGTCGAGCGCGAGGCGGAGGCTGTGCAACTCCTGCCCGGACATGAAGATGAACGCGGTGTTCGGCTTGGCCATCGGCGCGAGTTTGAGGAAGCGGCCGAAGAAGGCGCGGTAGTCTAGGCCCTGATCATTGGTGATCGTGCGCCCAGTCTTCCCACCGTAGCCAACACCATATGGTGGGTCCGTCAGTAGCTGATCCGCCGCGGCAACCCCGGCGATCTCGAAGGCGTGCGCGACGCTTTCCTCCGTGCCGGAATCCCCACAGACCACCACGTGCTGTCCGAGCCTCCAGGCCGTGCCCCGCTCGATCCCCTCGGTGTCCGGCGGGGTCTCGTCCTCGGGCGGCTCCTCGTCCGGTCCCCGCATCTCGCCGAGTCGATCGAGAAGCTGCGCCACTTCGTCGTCCGAGTATCCGACGGGCAGCGTGGTGTCCACATCGCGCAGGTCGGCGAGTAGTTCAGCGATCACGTCGTTGTCGTTGCGCGCGAGGTCGGCTACCCGGTTGTCGAGGATTCCCCGGGCGACCATCTCGGCCTCCTCGCGGTCGAGGACGATCGCCGCCACGTGCGTCCAACCGAGCGCACGGGCAGCCTTCAACCGGCCGTTGCCAATCCGCACGATCATCCCCTCGCGCTGGACGACCAGCGGCTGGTCCTGGCCGTACCGCGACAGGCTGGCCTTCAGATGCTCGATTTCGTCGGCCGGGTGGATGCGGTGCGGCCTGGGGTCGAGGACGAGGTCGGTCGTCCGCACTGCAAGATGGGCAAGGTCGGGGAGGATGCTGTGTGTGTCGGTCATTGTGCTGCCTCGCGTTCCACAGCGGTCTCCGCCTCGGCTCGACCTCGTTGACGCGGCGCGTTGATGTCGATGACCTCTGCCAGATCCTCGAAGTCTCGGTACATCTCGCGATCGTCTATGGATCCTCCGGAAATTGCGTCATTGCCGTCACTTGCGTCACGGGGGGTGGGAGAGCCGCTCGGGGGCAGATTTTGTGTGACGCGGTCGGTGACGCTACGTGACGATTCCGCCGCCGCGGTTGCGTCACCCGAATCGGGATGCTCCGTGCCTTCAGGACCGTCGGTGACGCAAGTGGCGCAAGTGACGCAATTCCCGGCGACCCTCTCCACGCGGAGCGTGCGGCCCGCTCTCGTTCGGTTCGTGATCACACGGATGCCTCGGGCCTGCAGGCAGGGTTCGATCTCCTTGAGGCGACTTGTGAGCCAGTTCGCGGACTTCGGCCAATCCTGGCTCCGCGTGTCAATTTGATGTTCCGCAGCGACCGCTCCGAGCTGAGTCAGGAGCTCACGTGCCATGCCCTCCCAGGCACCGCGATCCGTCATCAACGCCATCATTGCCTGGGCGACGGGTGAGGCGTCCACCGCAGCATCCACCTGACGGCCGATGTTGCGCGCGTAGGCTCGTGAGAACACGGTCGGTTCCAACCCCTCGCCTGCCGCGACGGCTGCGCCCCATCGGCAGTAGTCGGCCATCCGCGGGAGCGAGGCGAGATGGACCGTCGGACGGGCGGCCATCGCCTTCGACAGCAAGTCGAGGAGGCCGCCAAGGATTCTTGGACGCGCGTGGTCGAACGCCGTCCAGAACTCGGTCACCTCCCGCTTCTCGGACTCCGGGATCGGGGGAAGCTCAAGGATGACGCTGCGGTCTAGCAAATCTGGCCGCTGAACGACGAGGTTGATTCCGCCGATGCCGATGACGCGCTGGTACTCGAAGCAGATGGTGTCTTCGTCGGTGAATAGCGCCCGCTTTGACCACCCGTCCCCAGTGATCGCGCCGCAGAGTGCGTCGGACATCCACACAGGGAGTGAGGTCATGTTGTCGAACACCACGACACGGTTCTGGAAGAGGATCTGTGCCAGCTCGGTGGCATCCTTAGCAGTGCGGCGAACCTCGACTCCGGACGGATCCACCAGGCGCTTCGTCACACGAAACAGGGTGCTCTTCGCCGACCCCTGAATGCCATGAACGACGAGCCCGGCGACCGGCATGTCTGGGATGAACGCAGAGACGAGGTGGCCCTTGAAGAGCGTTCGTGAATCCTCGTCGCGCAGGTTGAGGAAGTCGAACACGGCCCAGGGGTCTCCGCCGCTGATTGGATCCGGCAACGGACGTTGGTGTGCGAAGGTCCGGAACAGGATTGGCGGCTCGTCCACGAGTGTCCATCCCTCGGGAGTCACTCGAACGGCACGGGAGCCGTCCAGATCGACCCAGAGGGCGTCGTCGTGCCAGGCGTGCCGTACGCACAGGCGGTGCTGTTCTCGTTCGAGGCAGGCAATGGCACCCAGCGTTGTCGCGGCTGAAGTGAGAGCTTCGCCGCCGGGTGCCTTGCCGAGTTCCTTCCATGCGATGGCCGCGAGTGCCCGGCGGAAGGTCTTGGAGTTCACTCCAATCGTGCGGAGGCCGTTCTTGGTCTTGATCCGGGCGCATGGTTCCTCGCGGTCGTCGTGGAAGAGCTCGACGCCCGACTCCTGTGCGAGTTCGACGATCTGCTGGGCGAGCGAATCCGATTTCGACCCGCCGCCGTCCGCCTTGTCTTCTTTCTGGGCCTCGCTGGGGTCTGATTCGAGTGTCGGCGCCTCCTCCGCGAGAGCGGCGAGTTCGTCGGCGGAATGCCCGGCGTCGAGCCAGTCTGAGACATCGCCTTTCACGGGCAGGTCGGGGAGTTCGAGAATCCTGACTGAGCCGGCGGTCCCGTGGAGGGAGTCGCCGACCGCCTCGCCGTGCTTCCGGCCAGGTTCGTCGTTGTCGGGGAGGATGATCACGTCGCGGCTCTTGAGGAATGCGGAGTGTTCCTTCTTCCATTTGCCCGCGCCGCCTGAGTTCGTCGTGGCCAGGAGACCCAGCTTCAGCAGCCGATCCACGTCCTTCTCGCCTTCGACGATGTAGACGAGCTCGTCGGGACGGCTCACGAGATCCGGGAGTCGGTAGGGCGCTCGGCGCACGCCCTGAAGATCCCAGATCCAACCGCCCTCACCGTCCGGGCGGCGCTGCCGGAACTTCTTCCCGGGTTTGCGGACCACCTGGAAGAGCAGCTCGCCGTTCTCGTCGGTGTAGTCGTATGCGGCAGCGAGGGTCTCCGGCTGATCCGGAAGTTCGACCCTGAAGTGCTCGGCCAACTTCGGCAGGGAACCCTTCGCGTTGCAGGCGTGGCAGATGTAGCCCTTGTCCGAGACATAGAGGTTCGGTTCGTGCGGGGGGGTGCCTTCTCCGTCCGCGTGAAATGGACACCAACAGACGAGCCTGCCGTCGGAGGCGGTCTTGTCCACATTGAGGTGCGGTCGGATGGCCTCCAGGAGACTCCCGCTCATGACCGGCCCCTACCGGCCGAACGAGGCCCTGTGCCACGTGAAGTGAGCCACGCCTGGATCTGGCCTCGGTCGAAGCGGAGGAGGCGACCCACCCGATAGGTGGGGAGGACCCCGGTTTCGGCCCATGTGTAGACGCTCGATTCCCGCACTCTGAGGAGTTCTGCGACCTCGGGAACGGTCAGCAGGTCGGTCGATTCGCGCATGTTCAGCCTCACTAGAGCAGGGGCCAGTCAATTCCGACCCTCTACTCCTTGAACATGCACACCTAATTCGAGGGGGCCGCTTTCCCCGGCTTGGGGCCGGGCTTTTCAAACACGAACTGGCGTCTTCCCTTGTCCCAGTGCTCCCACATGGCCGTGACGGAGTCCCAGTCGTAGATCCAGTACACGTCGCCTGTGATCACAAAGGGCTCCGCAGCTTTCCAGAGCCCCGAACAAAGGCGCTCATCCCTGTCCTTCTCGAAGGACATTTCCTCCGGCGTGACATCATGTTGCTCCGCGAAGTCGTCCCCGGCTGGAGGGTCCTCCTCCTTCTCCTCGGGGACTTGCTCTACGGCGTCGTACTCCGGGATCAGCTCGATGTCTGCCTTGGGGCGAAGTCCCAGCACTTCCCGAAACCGGGGGGCCTGCCACGCCGTGAGGTGGCCCTTCTTGCGATGCTTATTAACGGCGTTCTCGGTGATCGCGAGGTGCGCCTCGGCATCCTTAACGAGACCCACGAGCCCTGGGTGCTCACGGACCACACCCTCTTCGTCGCGGCCCTGCGCTCGGAACGGTCCCTCTCGTCGAACTGTGCCGCCTCGCGGAAGCCCCAGCACCGCGCGGATCTGCTCGTCCAACTTTCGTTCGAGAAAGGCCGAGAGCGGATACTCGATATCGTCGTAGATGTTGGCCGCGATCCGGGACTCGGCGTCCGGCATGGGGAGGCGCCGGCCTCCGCTCAGCCACTGTTCCTCCTTCCAGAAGTAGTTGAAGTCGTGGATGAGCGCGGAAAGCCACTTCCCTTGTACTTGCTGCTCAACGTCCGCATACGCCGCCGCGCCGAGTTGTTGGCGGCCGGCCGGTCGGTACTGGCGTGCGATCTGGCGTGCAAGAGGTCGGAATGCGTCGCACGTAGCCTGCACGGCGACGGTACGCACATCTTCCGTCACCAGCCCTCTGATCGTAGCTCGCGGCACGAGCCAGCGGCTCACGAGACGGTGGCGGAATGACTTCAATGCGTGCGGCGACAGCGCGTACACCGCAATGTCGTCCATGTCCCAGGTCGGTTCGTCGAGGAACCGGAACCCAGGCATGGCGAAACTCCCGGTCGGCGTTCGGATACCCTTCACCAGCTCCAAGGGCGTACCCAGCTTGACCGCAGGTCCTAGGAAGACGCTTCGTTCCAACATTTCTCGGAGGCGGGTCAGCGAGTGCGGGTGCGTCGTTCCCGTTGCACGGGCGACTTCGTCGAGCCCGGCGACCTGCTGCGCGTAGACAGCCATCCGCTGCTCGATCTCCTCCTTTCTGGGCAACAGACCGGCGACGCGGTGGAACTCCTCCACCACGGCGTCGCAGAACTCCCGCTCGCTGGAGTACTGCTCCCGCATCCTTCCCATCGAGATTGCCTCCGATCTCCGAAGCGGCTGTTGCCCGAGGCTAGCGGACCGCGCTCCACGGGACAACACGAGACGGCAACGCAGGTCGGGGGAGATAGGTGTGCATGTTCTATGGGGTAGGAGAGCAGCCCAGAGGACGGGAGAGGAAGAATTGGCGCACTTGGAATCCTGGGGAGACCAGAGGGCAGCGCGAGGGGGCCTCTGGCGGGGGAGGGTGGCGTCGGTGCCATCGCACCTGTCAGTCACCATGCCCCAGCGGGCAGGTGGAATCCCCCTCCAGCGTGCGCACCCTGTCCTCCCGGGGCTTGCTGATCGGGCCGGTGTCGAGCGTTCATGCAGCGCGCCGAGGGGTGCCCTGTGACGCGGGGGAGCGATCTGCCTCTCCTGCTCACGCCGGAGGACCTGGCGACGCTGCTGCGCACAACCAAGCGGGCAGTCTACGTCGCGGCGGCGCGCGCCCAGATTCCCGGCGAGGTGCGGATGGGCAGACGGCTGTTGTTTCGGCGGGACGAGGTTCTCGTTTGGCTCGGCCTGGATGAGGGCAAGAACCAGAAACGAAAGGGGAAACACCCATGAGTATGAAGGTCCGACCCTTCCGGGGGAAGTTCGAGGTGGATATCCATGTTACTGGCCCAGACGGGCAGCGGATCCGCCGTCGGTGGGTTGCGCCGGTCGCGAGTCGGTCGGCGGCCAAGCGGTGGGGCGAGGCCCGGCAGCGAGAGCTGCTCCTGGAGGCGCTCCGTGAATCCGAGCCTGGGCTTGAGCCTGCACCGGTGATGGAGAGGGACGAGGTGCCCACGCTCGCCAAGTTTGCGCCCCGCTTCATCAATGGATACGCAAGGGCGAATCGCCACAAGCCGGGCGGCATCGCGAACAAGGAAAGTCACCTGCGCATCCACCTCCTCCCGGTGTTCGGCACCCGGCGGCTCGACGAGATCCGGAACGAGGACATCCAGACGCTCAAGACGAAGCTCGCCAAGAAGGCTCCGGCCACGGTGAACAACGTCCTCTCGACGCTGTCGAAACTCCTGAAAACCGCGGTGGAATGGGGGCTGATCGAGAAGATGCCGTGCACGATCAAGCTCCTGAAGCGGCCGCATATCGAGATGCGCTTTCACGACTTCCAAGCGTACGAGCGACTGCTCGAAGCCGCGAACCAGATCGACCCGAGGGCGCACCTTGTCGTGCTCCTGGCGGGCCAGGCCGGTTTGCGTTCGGGGGAGATCGTCGGCCTGGAATGGGACGACATTGACCATGAGCGGCTGCAGCTTCGCGTGGCGCGCTCAGTCTGGAAGGGGCACATCAACACGCCGAAGAGCGGCCGCCCGCGACTCATCCCGATGACTTCGCGACTCGCGGCCGCGCTCGATGCGCACCGGCACATTCGGTGTAGACGGGTCCTGTGTCATCGGACGGGGCGCTTCTTCAAGCAGAAGGACGTTCAGAAACTCGTGCAGAAGGCCGAGCGCCTGGCGGACCTCGATCACATCGGTGTGCACGCGCTGCGTCACACATTCTGCTCGCACCTCGCGATGAAGGGAGCACCGACAAAGGCCATCCAGGAACTCGCGGGGCACTCGGAGTTGGTGACGACACAGCGGTACATGCACCTGAGTCCGGCGGCAAAGGACTCCGCGATTCAGCTTCTGGAGCTCCAGGGCGACGAGGGCACCGAGGCCGAGTTTGGACAAGAGGTGGCAGGATGAACGACATCCCTTTCCACACGACCCGTATGGGGCAGCGGTACTACGAACGGACCTTGCCCGCGTTGGTGCGCGAGATCACGCGACTCGCGGATCTGGTGGAGCGACTCATCGACCAGAAGGACCAACGCGACGAGAAGACTGGGCGCACTTCGGAGTAGTCTATGCTACTGACGTAGCCCAGGCAGGCAGCCGGCCCAAGCGAATCCCGGTGGAAGAGCAAGCTACCGCGCCGCGCGTGGTCTGCGCGATGGGAGGTCGATACGAGCCGTGTACCCGTGCTCCCCCAGCAGGTGGACGAGGTTGGGTCCGTCAATGAGCGTGATGGGCTTGTCCTTCGCGAAGTCTCGTGAGTCGGCCCCGTAGTGGGAGGTGGTCACCAGGATCCCTCTGGCTGCTCCCTCGTTCATCATCGTGCCATAGAGATCGCGCACAGCTGAGACGCCGACGACGTGTGTGTATCGTTTCGCTTGGATCACGAACTTGCCGCCTCGGATCGGATCTGGATCGAAGGCAACCGCGTCCACACCGGCATCCCGGCTCGCGCGGGTGACCTTGACCTCTGCACCGTCTTCCGAGAACATCTTGCCGAACAGTTCTCGGACCAGGTGCTCAAAATCCTCCCAGGGCATTTCTGCTAGGTTGGCTCCCTCAGGAACGTCATCCAGGATGTCTTTCGACTCTACGAACCGATCGTCATGCCGGTCGAACTCTAGGATCGGTCGGACCGGGGCAAGCTGCGAGAGTGGGCCGGCGACGAGTCCCCTTAGGCTACGGACGCACTCCGACGGATCGACACGATCGAGCCGGAGTTCCTCGAAGCTCTCACGCGTGGCGCTCACGGAGATGATGCACTGACGTTCATCGTGGCCTGTGGAACGGTTTGTGGCGGTAGTCCATCCGTTGACGACCACGTTGTCGAGGATCGGTAGGTACACGGCCTCGAACACTTCATGCATGGTTCGCAGAACGCTGAGCTTCACAGCGTCGTCATAGAAGGCGTCGAACTCGCGCTTCTTCATCTCGACGGCCTCAAGGCTCGTCTGCCCCTTCGCTGCTCTATACCCCGAGATACGAGGGACGACATCAGGCACTGGAAGGGTCAGGCCCACGACCAGGGTGCCTGATTGCCGGTCGAACTGGCAGTCGTGCGCCGGGGAGAAAGAAGCGGGATAGCTGGAACGCTCGAAGACCATCGTGACGTACTCTTCTATGGACGCGGGGTCACCGGCCTCGAAGCTCTCCCGAAAGCGACGGATCCTCGCGTTCCGTCCATCGCGTGCGGTCTCGTAGCTGGCCTGCGCCGCTGCCTGCCTTCGGTCATGGGCGTCCTTCTTTCGCTGGCAGAGCGTACGATGGCGCTCGACGAGTTCGTGGTACACGGCCAGTCGCCGTCGCCAGATAGGGACGAGAAGCCGGATGAAGAACGGGCCTCGTGGGGGCTCGGGCTCGGGGGGCGGCGAGAAGGTAGTGGGGCGGAAGGGAGACCGGTCGATCAGTGAGTTCCAATCGATGCGGTCGTTGACGGTGAGCGTCGCCCGGAGGATGTCGCGGACCGCCTGGAGTTCCGCTTTCGCGTCCTCTTCGGCAACGGCGGCTTGAGCCTTCAGGTCCCGTTTCGCCTCGGCGACTCTCTGACGGATCTCCCGCTCTGCCCATCGCACGAGCTGTTCCCGCGCCTTCGACTCCGCTTCCCGGCGGTACTTCGCGCTCACAACGCGACTCGTCTTCAGAACGGGATTCTCGATGACCGCCTCATACATCGGCGCGTTCCGCGCGCGGCCGGATGGCGTCAACCAATTCTCTCTAATGAGGATCTCGGCACCCCGTGCGAGTACCTCGGATCGGATGGCGGCTTCGTCAATGGCAGGTGGCATGGTCATATTCCGGGGTGAGCGGGAGCGGCGGAATCCTGTTGCATTGTCGGCGGGAACGGCCGAGCCGATTAGGGATTTGCTGGGATTGTCAGGGGGAGGGCGGATTGGCGCGCCCGGAGCGGGTCAACCCGGGTGCGGCCATGGTGCGGGGGGACAGAGCCGCGCCCCTCCGACGGCCGCCGATTCATCACAAGGCCGCTAGCGGCTGATCGCCCGCTGGACATCTCTGTCGGAAACGCTCGCGTACACTTCGGTTGTTCCGAGATGGCGGTGCCCCAGCGCGACCTGCACCACCCGAAGGTCCCCGGTCTTCTCCCGCAGCCTCGTGGCGAAGGTGTGCCGCAAGGAATGCACTGTGACCGGCCGCTCAATTCCAGCGGAGACGAGCAACTCTCGGAATCGGTATTGCGCCTGGCGGGCAGACAGCCGGCGGCCAAGTGAACTCCGGAAGACGGGGCCGGTGGTGGCGGCCTGGGCCTTGAGGTGTCGCGTGAGCAACCGAACCACGTCCCTCGTGAGAAAAACCTCCTGCGTCCTCCCGTTCTTCCCGGACCGGCTCGTGGCGGTGCACTGGGCGAGGTCGAGATCCTGCACATCGAGTGCGAGCGCCGCCGTCAGCCTCATGCCCGAACGGAGCAAGAGCGTGAACAGCACGCGGTCCCGCCGGCCGATCTCGTTCTTCTTGGCGACCAGGTCGAGTGCTCCTCGGATCTCCCGTTCCTCGTCACGACTCAAGACCGTTGGGATTGGACGGCCGGTGCGTCCATTCCGGAGCAGGCGGGCGGGGGACTGCCGGAGCGTGCCTCGGTCCACGAGGTAGCCGAAGAACAAGCGGATCACCGTTCGGGTCCGATTCACGGTGCGCGTGGAGCGGGCAGTCCCGTCAGGAGACACGCGGCTGGCTGGATCGGTCATGTAGCCGGCGATCGTGTCAGGGCGGATTGCTTCTGCGTGCTTCCGCGATCCGGCCCAGTGCGTGAAGCGGCCCAACTCGCCTCGGTAGACGCTCACGGTGAGCGGGCTCCGGCCGTCGGCCTCAAGTTGGGTCAGGAAACGTCGGGCGGCGGTGGTCAACAGCATGGGCTCCTCCTTCGAGTGGGGGCCACCATGCACGCTTGGATCGGCGGATCAGATCAAGCGAAGTGAGGCCGGGGCTGGACGGGGCACATGCCTTCGCCTAGTCTGGGCCAGACAAATGTCTGGCCTTTCGCGTCAGGAGGCCCCCTGTGGGGGCCAGAAAGGCCCCTGTGGCGCGCGATCAGGTGCGACTGGCGGAATGGGGGGCCGCGTGAGGCCGAAAC
>BQJX01000001.1 GCA_021604925.1 Gemmatimonadota bacterium | reverse complement strand
TGCGACTCGAACGCGAGCATTGCCAGCAGGCCCGCGACCACGTACCTCTCCGTCACGACGCAGAACATCGTGGCGGCGATGAGGGTGAACGTGAGCGTATCGGGTCGCGCCTGGTTCGCCGCGGCAAAGAACGGCTCCGCGACCAGGAGCAGCGCCACGAATGCGCCGGCCGCACCCTTTTCCGGAAGCAGGCGGCGAGACGTTCCCCACCAGAACCCCGCGCCCACCAGCATCACGGCGGTGGAGATGAGATGCGCCGTGGATTTCGTCCAGCCGAACGAATCGAGCCCCCAGCCCCACAAGTGTGCGAACAGCATCCCGAAGAGTTGCACTCCGCCGGTGTTGCCGCCGAACACGGGATCGCCCGGATCTCCGCCGTGAAGATGCGAGTACGCCATCGAGAGGTACCAGGCGTCGTCGATGTTCTCGGGACGGTAGATGCCGTGCAGGCCGATCCAGGCGGCGAGGATCAGGGCGGCGTAGGCGCCATAGGCCGTTCGGGCGCCCACCGTCAGCGCGAGTCCGGCTCGTGGCGCGCGAACATCGCAACGGAGCCGGCCTCCGTCACTTCTTCTTTCCGGACGCGTTGTGCACCGCCGCCGCCCGGATGAGGGCCGTGAACGCCTTCTCGTTGAGTTCGTCTCCCTCGTAAAGATCGATGGCGCGTCGCGTGTTGCCGCCCAGGCTGGAATTGAAAAGGCCGGCGGGGTCCTTGAGGGCGGCACCCTTGGCAAAGGTAAGCTTCACCTTGTCCTTGTAGGTCTCTCCGGTACAGAGGATCCCATCGCGGGACCACACCGGAATCCCCGCCATCGCGTTCGACGGTTTCCTCCACTTCACTTCCTCGACTGCATCCGGGTCCGCCTTCTTGATGAGTTCGCGAACGCGAGAGAGGGTCTTCTGCCGCCAATCGGCACCCTTGGAAGACGACTTGGCTGCGGCCTTGCCGGGCTTTGCCTTCGGTGCCGTCTTGCGCGGTGCGGACGCCTTTGCCGCGGCGCGCTTGGCGGGGGCCTTCTTTGCGACCTTCGCGCGCTTCTTTTCAACCATATCGATTCACACTCCTCGTTCCATCCGTGACGGGGCCAACGAACCTGCGGAGTATGCGCCGCACGGCGGACCCGGGGCAAACGGTAGTTGCGTGCGGCGGGCGAGACGCTCGTGTGGCAGGAGTGCGCGTCCACCGCGCCTAGTTGGCCGGCTCGTCTCCCTGAACTCGCTCGATCTCTTCAATGCAGTCTCGTAGATGCTCCACGACCGGATCGCCCGCGAACTCGGGATCGATCGACTCCTGGGTTTCTCTCAACGTGCGGATGATGACGGCCGGCGAGGCCTCCGCAAGTTCCCGTTCCGTGGCCCGCAGCCGGGCCAGCAGTTCGGAAAGGAAACGTTCCCGATCCGAGTCCGCGTTGCAGTCCATTCTTGCGTCGGCGACGAAGTCGAGAAGCAGGCCGTACATGCCGTTTGCATCCGACCAGTCCATGAACGTCATCGCGCGACTCCTCCGACCATCGGATCGCCTACCTCCCCCGCTACCGGGAGTTACCGGAGTGGCTTTATCTTGCGGCCCGCCGCCGAATCCTCGATCAGGGCAGCCAGCCGACGCTCCCGGGTCGACTCCCTCTTGGCGCTCATGACCCAATGCGCCACCTGCCGTCGGTATCCCGGCGGTCGCGACTCCCAGTCGAGCCAACCGGCCCGGTTCTCGCGAAGCCGGGCGACGTAGTCTGCCGGCAGCTGGGGCTCGCTCCCCTGCTCATAGGAGTACACCTCTGAGCGGGCTTCGACCCGCTTTCGGAACGCTGCGTGCCCTGCAGCCGAGACCCGCCCCGCCGCCGACAGTTCCGCGAACCGCTCCAGGTTCCGAGAGCTCCAGATGCTCTTCGCACGCCTGGGCGTGAAACGAATCGTGAACGCCCGGTCATCGATTCGCTTTCGGATGCCGTCGATCCAACCGAAGCACAGCGCCTCGTCCACGGACTCTTCCCAGGCAATACTCGGTTGCCCGACCGACTTCTTCCAGTATCCAACCCAGAGCTCATCGGAAGACGCATGGTTCTTCGCCAGCCAGCCCCGAAACGCCTGTGGCGTCTCGAAGTAGGTGACGTTCCGTGGTTCCATGTTCATTGGGGTCCTTGCTGGGACTCGGAATGGTTGCCGCGGCACCAGTATGCGCCGCGGTCATCGTCGGATGCAAGTCGCCCCGCGGCGCGGCCAACGTTCTTCCCTTTCCGTGTTATCGTCGGCGAACGGACGACCATCCACCCACCGGAACGAAGAGGCAAGATGACTTCCCTGATCGTGGGCGCCACCGGCGCCACCGGGCGACTCCTGGTGAGGGAGCTTCTGGGGAGGGGGCAGCGCGTGAAGGCGGTCGCGCGCACGCCGTCCAGGCTGGGAGACGAGCTCCTGTGTGACCCGAACCTGGCCGTGATCGAGGGCAGCATCGCCGAGATGAGCGACCGGGACATCGCGCAGCTCGTGTCGGGATGCGGTGCCGCCGCGTCCTGCCTGGGCCACAACCTGACGTTCCAGGGCGTGTACGGATCGCCTCGAAGACTGGTCACGGACGCGACGCGTCGGATCTGCGAGGCCTTACGAGAGCAAGAGCGCGACCTACCCGCCAAGTTCGTGCTCATGAACACCACCGGAAACCGCAACCGGGACCTTGAAGAACAAGTCTCGTTCGCCCAGAAGAGCGTCCTGGTCCTGCTTCGCCTGTTGCTGCCGCCGCACGTGGACAACGAGCAGGCCGCCGACTACCTGCGCCGGAAAGTCGGCCAGGAGGATCCCAGGCTCGGGTGGGTTGCGGTGCGTCCGGATGGACTGGTCGACGAGGACACGGTGTCGGAGTACAGCCTGCACCCTTCGCCGATTCGCAGCGCCATCTTCGACGCCGGCGTGACGAGTCGGATCAATGTCGCCCACTTCATGGCGGACCTCATCACGGACGCAGGCGTCTGGTCCGATTGGCAGGGTCGGATGCCGGTCATCTACAACGCCGGCGGCAAGGAGGATGGATCTACCTAGCTGGGCGGAACCTTCCCCCGCTCAGTCGCGGTCGCCGGAGACGGGCCAGTTCATTGGCCAGCCGGCGGTTGCCACAACTCGACCTTGTTTCCCTCGGGGTCGATGACCCACGCGAACTTTCCGAACTCCGATTCGTCGATCCGGTCGAGGACTTCGCATCCTTCTTTCTTGAGAAGCTTGACCAGGCCGTGGAGGTCCTCGACCCGGTAGTTGACCATGAAGGATGCCTGGCTGGGAGCGAACTGGTCACCTTCCGCGGGACCGACGGACCAGATGGTCATCCCCGCGGTGGGCTTGCCCTCCGCATCGCTCCAGGAGAACGCGGTACCTCCCCATTCCTGAACGTCGATGCCGAGGTGGCGCTTGTACCAGGCCCGCAGCGTCGGCGCGTCTTTGGCCTTGAAGAAGATGCCGCCGATCCCGGTGACTCGCTTCATTCGACCTCCTACTCCTGTCGTTTGGTTGGACAGCTGGACGGGCGGATCCCTCCAGCTGGATTCAGCGGCCAACGATACATGGATCGGGTCCTACCCCACGAAATAGAACCCACCCCGGACCGGCCTTGGCCGCCAGGCACCAGCTCGATCCCTACCTACCACCCTGCGCGCTTCACGGCCCCGGCACGACCTCGGTGACCGTACGGTTCCAGCCAACGCGGTACGCGCGACGATCCAGGATCGTCCGGTCGGCACTTCCGTCCAGGAGCCGAAACTCGACGTAGACCGTGCCCTCCTCCTTTCGAACAACGACGTCATGGTACCGTTTGGCCTGATCCTCCTCGGTACGCAAGTCCTCGGAGATCCGCATGTGATCGGGAAGAGCGGCGGTCGCAAGTTCAACCGCATGGCGCTCGCTCACGAGCCGTGAACTTGAGAAGGTCATCGATCGCACGATCGCGAATGCCTCCTCCAGCTCGCTCTCACGAAACGGCTTGCAGGCCACGAGACGGACGATCCAGGGACGCCCCCAGCAGAGAAGCAGCGACTGAAACCCGAGCGAGCGGTCCGTGTCCCAGGTGGGTTCCCGCGCGCTCGCCAACGCTTCCAAACGTCTCTGTGGCGAATCATCCTCCGTCCACAGGTACGTGGTGGGAGGAAGAAACGAGCTGAATTCGATCGAAACGTAGATCGTCCCCGGCTCCAACGCGGCCTCGAACGCGCGCTCGTTGTAGAAAATGCGAGAGCCGTACTGTCCAACTCCGAAACGGGCTTTGACAGAGTCGATCCGGGCGGCTCCGGGGGGGATCGGCGTGGGCTCCACGTGGACGGACTCGACCAGCGCGGTCACTCGCATCCTGTCGTTGCCTTGGTTGTTGAGGGATGCACTTACGGTGAGATAGCGCATGGGACTGAACCCGTCCCCGGAGAACGCCCAGTTCTCGGGCGCAGCCACTCGGATCTCGCCTCCCGGAAACTGCCCCGGCGAGATGCTGTGGACGCTCAGCGCTGTGGCCAAAAGGATGCTTGGGAGATCCATGAGCGTCAGCCCCACGGTAGGCGGTCCAGTTGCGAGTACCGCGGATGGCGAAGATGCCCTGGCAGCGTTGAGTCACTCGCGAAACCCTTGCGCGTCTGTAGACAGTATGCGCCGCGGTGATCGATGGTTGCAACCCTGGTTGGCTGCCTCCGAACGCGCTCTCCCGGAGAACGGCTCATCATCCGCCGGACGGATCGGAACCCGGCGGCCATCGCCTCTCGCCAATCAAGCCACCAGCCGGATGCCGTACTCGCGACGGATCTGGGCCAGAGGCACGTCCAGGTATCGATCGAACTGTGACCACGGCCACCGCTTGACCATCCGAAAGCAACGCCAGAGCGTGATCGGGGTGAGTCGCATCATGCGAACGGCGGTGGAAACGACCGAGCCCCAACCGATCGTCTCATAGATCTCTTTGGACTCGGGGAGTCGATAGGCCGCCAGCAGACCGAACCCTGCACTGGTGCCGAAGAGGCTCCACATCTTCACAACTCCCTCGTCCGGGAGCTCGGTCGAACACCCAAACACGACATGCGCGACATCGTGGCATCGGAAGAACTCCTGGGCGGCTTCGGAGATGCCTCGTCTATGGGTCCGGATCCCAATGCCTGTTGCCGCTTTGCCGCTCCCTGGCCTATGCTCTCCCGATGGAACTCCGATGGATCCTTGCGACATTGCATCTGCTCGCCCTCGGCATCGGCCTGGGGGCGGCGTACGCGCGCGCCCGTGCGCTGAAGGGAACGCTGGATGACGCGGGCTTCCGCCGCGTGTTCCTCACGGATGCGCTGTGGGGCCTGGCGGGCTTCCTCTGGATTGCCACGGGCCTGATCCGCGCCTTCTCCTCCATCGAAAAGGGCACGGAGTTCTACCTGACCACCGGACTCTTCCACGCGAAGCTCGGCCTCGTAGGGCTCATCCTGGCGCTGGAGGTGTGGCCGATGGTCGTGCTGATAGGCTGGCGGAAGAAGCTGGCCAAGGGCGGTTCGCCGGACACGTCAGCCGCCCGCGCCCTTGCGCGAATCAGTCACGCGCAGGCGGGGATCGTGGTGGTCATCGTTTGCCTGGCCACGGCGATTGCGCGGGGGATGTGGCGCTGACGGGCCACCAGAGCAGGCGTCACCCGTCGACGCTCGATCGAACGCCTGATCGCTACTCTTGAGTCCCTTCCAGGTACACGGCGTCCATGGGGAATCCCTCCACGGGCTCCACGACACATCGGCTCACCGAGAACCCGGCCGCCCCTACCCAATCCCGGATCTCTCGTTCGCGGTATCGCAGCGCCACGACATCCGAGTCTCCTCCATAGTCGATGGCACCGGTTCCTTCCCAGGTGGCCAGCACGAGTTGACCGCCCGCGCGCAGGATGCGTCGCCACTCCTCAAGGGCCAGCACGATATCGGCAGGATCGAGATGGTGCAGCGCAAAGAAGCTCAGCACTGCGGCGGAGGAAGCGGTTTCGATCCGCCCCAGGTCACGCATGTCGCCCACCAGGATCTCTGCCTGGGACCCCAACTTGCGTCTCGCAAGGGAGACCATGCGGGGGGAGAGGTCCACACCGACGACCGATCGCTCCGGGTCGTACTGTTCACGGTACCGAAACAACATGTGACCCGATCCGCAGGACGTGTCCAGGACCGGACCGCGGATCGCAGTGATCCGCTCTGCGAGGCGACCGAGAACGTCGGAGTACAGTGGCAGGTCGATCTCCGTGTCCATCATCCGGGCGTACGAGTCCGCCGTCGAGTCGTAGAGATCGCGAATCTTCGACTTCGGAGTTGCTTTCATCGACCTCGACACTCCTGTCGGCCTGGCGGCATTGAGTTTCAGCTGTGAGCACCGGGGGAGCGGGCGACCTGGGAGGCACGCCCCCCCTACTCGCCCACTCCAACCGGAATGTCGAACTCCAGATGGATGTCTTCGGGCTCCAGCTCGAACAGGGCGGCGTCGACATCCTCCGTCACGCGGCAACCCCGACGAAGGTAGAACCCCACCGTGTTCTCGGATGAAGTGGCGGAGATGTACAGTCGGCGCGCTCCGAGTTCTCGGGCGCGCTGAACCGCCCGCCTGAAGAGCAGGCACCCCAGCCCCGTCTTTCGGTAGCGTCGGCTGACGTGAAGGAACGTCAGCTGGAGCTGGTCCTTCTCTCGTCCGATGAAGCGGCTTTCGAGCACCATCGCGCCAATCAGCGTCTCGCCATCGAACGCTCCGTGGAACGTTCCCCCGCGATCGAAGCAGTCGAGCAGGATCGGACCGGTGCGCTCTCGTTCGCCCGCCGGCCAACCGCGCACGTCGTGATTCGCCGGCTTGAGAACCAGCTCGGTGCCCTGGCAGCGGTAGACCTTCTCGATGAGCTCCGCTCGGTCGATCGACCAGAGGTCGCCGAGCTCGCCGCGTTCGAGATCGCGAATCTTCATCCCGGGCCCCCTTCCGCTTCCGCGGGATGGTTGGTCCGGTACAACCGAAGCAAGTCGTCGGCCAGGGCGGCCATGAACTCCCTCTGGTGCAGCACGCCCCTGGCTCGGTCGGAGAGTGTCACGGGTGCCTCCGGAAACGGTGACGTTCAGCTACGACAACCGCAGGACGGGCGACTCGACCGTCCCTCACTATTCGCCGCGGTGCTCGCCAGTGGGTTGCCCCGCAACCTCATACTCACTCTGGACAAGCCCGCTCTTGAACTGACGGGTCGCGACGTGCCGCAGGAGGATATCATCCTCAAGGGCACCGAAGAGTGAGATCCCCGAACCGATGAGCACGGGGACGCGCGTGACGATCAGCCGTTGAATGAGGCCCGCTCGAAGAAACTGCTGAACCGTGCTTCCGCCATCGATGTAAGCGTCTCGGATGCCCCGCACGTCGAGCAATCGCGCGACGTCCTCGGGGCTGCCCGACACGCGCTCCACGATCGCTCCCTCGGGCGGCTCCCCGAGATCGCGTGACGTGAGGACGAACACGGGCTTCCGGCCATAGAACCACTCGCCCGAGTCTGCGACGAAGTCATACGTCTTCCGGCCCATGACCAGGCCGTCCACCGAGGCCAGAAACTCCTCGAAGCCATGGGACTCGCTGTCATCCGTTGGCAGAAAGTCCAGGCCGCCGTCCGCCCGAGCGATGAACCCATCCAGGCTGGTCCCTACGAACACCGACCCTCTCACCCGCCGCCCTCCTTGCCGGCCGACGTTCTGCACTTCCGCCGCGGGTACCGTGCCGAGTCCATCAAGGCGCACGTCCGCTCTCGTGTTCCCGGAACGACTCGTGCCAGTTCTCGATGATCGAGATGAAGTACGGATCCCGTGGCACCTCATCGCTGCTCGAGCGGACCGCCACCAGTTGGCCCTCTTGGTGGGTCGGACTGAGTTGCGCGAGGTCCGATGAATCAACCCCGTCCGGAAAGAGCCGTCGAGGGCGCGAGAAGGAGAGGGGGCCGTTCCGGTTCGCATCGGCCTGCAGGAACTCGCCGTCCTCGTTGCTCGAAAAGATCGCGCGAGACCCGTTGGTTGACCAGTTGGGGTCCTTCCCTCCCTCGGTCGAGACCTGCTGCAGGCCCGCACCGGTCGGCCACTCCACACAGTAGATCTCCTCCCGCCCGGACCGGGACGACTCGTAGAGCATGTGGTTCCCGTCCGGGCTGATCGCCACGCGGATGAGCTCCCCGAAGCCGAGCCCCGGGAGCCCCGGGGTGTCGATCGTGTTCAGGACCGCGGAGGGATCGTGCAGCTGGATGACCGAGACCTTCTCGGTGTCTCGACTGACGAGCGACCACTGGATCGTGGCTGCCGACTTCCAGCTCCGATCCACGCCGAGAACGAAGGCATGGATCGGCTCGCGCGTCTCGCCGCTGCCATCGGCCGCGTGGAAGTGCGTCGTTACGCCCTGTTCGCCGGATAGATTCAGGCTCAGGATCATGATCTCGGAACCATCCGGTGACCAGGCGATCGGGATGCGAACTTCATCGTCCTTCGTGATCCGCCGACTGAACCCTCGTTCGAAGTCGTGAACCCATACGTCCGCAGAGCTCGCGGTGATATCCCCGGCGAACGCCAACAGGTTGCCGTTGGGCGATGCCACCGGAAAGGCGACGGGGTCCTCTCTCGCGCTGATGCTCTCGAACTCGCCGTCCGGATGCACCCAACCGAGCTCACTTCCCGTAGGCGGGTCGCTGAGGCCGCGGAGAACCGCGATCGTGCCGTCGTTCGCGACCGACGGGACACCCACGTTCGGCATCACCAGAAACGGCTCGCCCGTCCGTTCCATGCGCTCGGGCGAGAAGGGAACCGCCCACAAGTCCTGAAGCGTTCCCACCCCCACGGTGAACAACACGTGGCCCGTCGGCGACCACGCGCAGCCCGAGCTGAAGAGGTTGGGGAAATCCGCGATCGTCACGGTTCGGGTTCCGTCGTGGGCCACGAGCGGAGACTCGCCGTTGATCGAGTGCTGGATGGCCACGGTCACGTTCGTGCCCGGGATCACCGCGAAATCGTGATAGTCCACGACCGACTCCGGATCGGCCTCCAGCGCCAACCGCGCTTCTCCGCCCATCTCGGGAATCGAAACGATCCCGACGAACTCCTGCCCGTCGACCGACGCGAGAATCCGTCCGTCCTGAGTCCAGGTCTGCGAGTACTGGGTCCTGAGCTCGGACACGGGCATCGGGCGACCGGCGAGCCCGAACAAGGTGAAGATGCCCTCGTCCGTCGTGATCCCGAGGTTGCGGCTGTCCGCGGACCAGAAGACGGTCTCGGCTCCTTCCGTGCCCGGAACCGGCACGACCTCGAACGCGTCGAGCGACCGAACCTGAACCTGATCGTCGAGGATGAAGGCCACGCGCTTCCCGTCCGGCGAGATCGCGGGCTTCATGCTCCCGGGCCGGTCCGACCACTCCACCTGAAGGAGATCGGTCTTTCGGACCGACCGATCGGACTCGAGCGGGACCCGCGTGGCCGCGAACCAGGTCACGGTCGCCGCGACGGTGGCCAGTGCGATTCCGGCCGCTCCCACGCCAAGCAGCCGCCGCCCGGGCGGCGCGGGAGGTGCCTGGGCAGGAGAAGCGGGCTCCTCCCGGCGCAGTTCGATCTCCAGGTCGCCGAAGTCCCGGTGCCGCTTGGACGGATCGCGCTCGAGACAGCGCTCCAGGACCCGGCGGACGTTGGCAGGAGTGTCAGCGGGAAGCCGGCTCAGGTCGAAGTCCTTGTGCAGGATCGCCCCGATCGAGTCGCTTGCCGTCTCGCCGACGAACGGGTTCGTGCCGGTCAGCATCTCGTAGAGCACCACTCCGAACGACCAGGTATCCGTGCGCTTGTCGATGCGTCGGCCGCGCGCCTGTTCCGGCGACATGTACCCGACGGTCCCCAGGATCGCGCCTTCGATGGTGGGCGAGTGATGCGACTGGTGCTGAGTGGCCGTCGGCGCGGAATCTCCCGAAAGCGAACTGGTGGGGTCCGCCTTCGCAAGGCCGAAGTCGAGGACTTTGGCCACGCCGTCCGGCGTGACCATGATGTTGGCCGGCTTGAGGTCGCGGTGGATCATGCCGGCTTCGTGCGCGGCCGCCATCCCCGCGCTGATCTGAATCGCGCACTCGATCGCTTCGTGAACGGGCAGCGGCCCTCGATCCAGCCGATCCGCGAGCGTTTCGCCGTTCACGAACTCGAGCACGAGGTACTTGGAGCCGTCCTGCTCCTCGACCCCGTAGATCCCGGCCACGTTCGGATGGCTCAAGCTGGCGAGCGTCTTCGCCTCGCGCTCGAAGCGCGCCAGCCGCGACGAATCGGAGGCCAAGTGCTCGGGAAGCACCTTGATGGCCACTTCCCGATCGAGCCGGGTGTCCCGGCCCAGGTACACCACACCCATGCCGCCACGGCCGAGCTCTCGGAGGATTTCGAAGGATCCGATTTTCTCACGCATGGGCACAGGGTAGTAGCTACGGGCGCTGCCGTCCGCAGGAAACACTCGGACTCGGGAGGCCGAGCTGCGCTCGCGAATGGGCCTCGGACAAGGACATCAGGCGGATGGCGCCGACCAGCTCCCCGCTAGGGATGGGGAATGTTGAGCGTTGCTTCGGCCCCGTTCGACCGACGATGTGCGCTGCACCTGCGGGTGTCGCGAAGAGCTGGACGGTAGGGGCGGCTTGATCATGTCGGGTTGGAATTGAACATGTCCCGATGGACCTTCCAGGATCCGTCGGAGCCGCGGGCCAGGATGGTCAGGAACTTGCCGGCGGAATGGTGCAACTCCTCAGCCCCGCGCTGGACCACCGTGTTCGTGAAGGTTCCCCTGCAGTACCCCCAGTCGCCGGCGACCTGGATCTCGTCCACGAGAATCTCGAAGGCCACGAACTCGATACTTTCGAACACCAAGCCGATGCCGCGCTCGATCTCCTGCCGCCCGACGACGGGCATGGCGTCCGGCGCCATCTGGACACCATCGTCCGTCCACAGGGCACCGTATCGAGACGCACTGCCTGCAAGCATGCTCGCGGCGTACTCCGCATAGACTTCGCCGACGGCCAAGCGGGCCGCTTCGGATGCGGCTTCGTCCACCACGGTCACCTCGCTTCCAGCGCGGGCGGACGCCAGCCGACCCTCGCCGCCCGGGTGCAGAGCCCTCCAACGGATCCCCAGTATGCGCCGCGGTCCTCATCTGCTGCAATCCCAATGCAGGAGCATCCGCGTACGCTAGGAATGCTTCTTGGCTTCGTCTACCAGGCGCCGCGCGTGCGATACGGCATCCGCGAAGCTGCCGAACAACTGATCCTCGCCGATCCGCGCGAGTGCACCACTTCGCTCCATGGCCACCAGCGGTTGAGCGTGGAGACCCGAGAGCAGCAGATGAGCCCCGCGGTGCCGTAGTCGGTTGGCCACCTCCTCGAGTGCATGGAGCCCGGTCGCGTCGATCGCCAGGACATATCTCATCCGAAGAATGACGACGGTCGGCGTGCCCTGGGAAGCAAGTAGCGTCTCCGTGAACTTGCTGGCCGCACCGAAGCAGAACGAGCCATTGATCTCGAAGACATCCACTTCCGCGGGGACCTCCAGCGTGCCGTCCTCGACCAGGTCCACCTTGTCGTAGTCGACGATGTCGCGGATGGGCTTCACCTCCGTGACTTCCGCCATCCGGCGCATGAACAGGAGGGATGCCAGCACGACCCCCACTTGAATGGCGACCGTCAGATCCACCACCACGGTCAGGAAGAACGTGGCAAGCAGGACGAGCGCATCGCTGCGCGGCCCGCTGAGCAGCCGCAGGAACACGTGCCACTCGCTCATGTTGTAGGCGACGACCACCAGGATGCCCGCCATGGTCGCCATCGGGATCAGGGATGCCCACCTCCCGGCGAACACGAGGATGGCAAGGAGCGTGGCCGCGTGAACGATTCCGGCGATCGGGGTGCGCCCACCGTTCCGCACGTTGGTCGCGGTGCGCGCGATCGCACCGGTGGCGGGAATTCCGCCGAACAGCGGCGAGGCCACGTTCGCGATTCCCTGCGCGAGAAGCTCCGCGTTGGAGCGGTGACGGCCGCCGATGAGGCCATCGGCAACGACGGCACTGAGAAGCGACTCGATCGCCGCGAGCAGGGCAATGGTGATTGCCGGAGAGACGAGGTCGGGGATTTGGTTCCAGTCGACTTCCAGCAGCCTGAATGACGGAAAGGAGCTGGGAACATCTCCGAACCGACTGTGGATCGTTTCGACGTTCAGGCCGAGCATGTGGACGATCGCTGTCGATGCCACGAGCGCGACCATTGGGCCCGGTATGCGGTTCGTCACCTTCGGCCACAGCTGGATGATCGCGACGGTGCCGAGGAAGGTCGCGGCGGCGCCGACATTCAACGTTTGGATGTTGGCCGCGTAGGCAGAGAGCTTCGCAAGGAAGTCCGCGGGTACCACTCCGGTTTCGAGCCCGAGCGCGTCGCCGACCTGGGTGGTCGCGATGATCACGGCGATTCCGGTCGTGAATCCGACGGTGACCGGGTACGGCATGAAACGAATGACGTCACCGAGTCGCGCGAGCGCCATGATCGCGAGAAAGCAGCCGGCCATCAGGGTCGCGACCGCAAGGCCCTGGTACCCGAACTCCCCGACAATGGCGGCGACAAGGACGACGAAGGCGCCGGTCGGCCCCCCGATCTGGACCCGACTTCCGCCGAAGAGCGAGATTGCGAGCCCCGCAATGATGGCCGTATAGATCCCCTGTTCGGGGCGAACGCCGGAGGCGATCGCAAAGGCGATGCCCAACGGAAAAGCCACCGTGCCGACCACGACCCCCGCGAGCGCGTCTCGCGTGAAGCCCTGCGCGGAGTACCCCTCGCGAAACACTGTGGCGAGTTTGGGTTCGAACTCGGGTGGAAAGAGGCGCATCGTTTCCCGTACCTACTGTGGCCGCCCAATGGCCAGGGTTGCAGCGGCGAGCACCGCATGGCAACGACAGCCATGGCGAATGTCATCTCGCCGCGGAGCCCGAGTCCATGTGGCACGAGTCGATGCGAGCGGGGCTTCTGCCAGTATGCGCCTCGCGCTCGTCTCCGGCAAACCCTAGTTGGCGCGCCGCTCGGCCTCTCGAATCTTTGCCACCTGCCGGTTGGTCTTGATGATACCGAGTGGCAACAGCACTCCGTACGGAATCCACAACAGGTGCCGGTAGGGACCGGGAAGCAGCGCCATCAGCCCGACGAACAGCAAGACCGCAACCCACCCGATGATGGACACCTTGATCATGAAGGCCCGCTCCGTCGGGCCGTCCGTGTTCCGAATACTGAAGTAGGTGCCGACAGCCCCGCCGGCCAATCCCACCGCGCCTCCGATCACCGCGCCGACCAGCCCTGCATCCATGGCCCTGCCCTCCATCCGCCGACCGTTTCCATTTCGGCTGCTTACGGCCTACTCCTGCCAGAGGCCGATCTGGACGCCGCCCAGGATATAGATCGCCCAGGTGCCGGTATCGCCCTGCCGGGTGGGAGGGTACGCGACGACCGCGCCTGCTTCCTCCGCGTCGGCAACCGCTTTCGCGATGTCGTCCACTTCCAGGTACGACCGGATGATCGGCTGCTCGTGCTCCGCCAGCGGTGCGCGCACTCCGATCCAGCTCCCATCCAGAGCCTCCGCGACCCGGGCCTGCCCAAGATCGGGAACACTCGATCCGAAGGAAAGCCCATGCACTCGCTCCAGCGCCGCACACTGAGCGACCACATCGGCACACACGATCTCCAGATAGTGGACACGCACGTTGGATCGCTCCTCTCGAGTTGGATTCGCCGTCAGGTTGTCGCTGCCCAGTAAAACCAGTGCTGCGGCAACAAGCCAGTTCCGGATCGTCGTTCTCTTCATCAACTCACCTCCCGCTAGTCCCTTGTGAACGTTGCAACTGCACCTGCTCCCGACGAAGAGCCTACGACATCTGGCCGGCCCAGGCTTCACTCCCGAGAACAGCTGTCGCAGCGGCGATCTCGCGACCGGCATCCGCCCGCGGCGCGAGCGCCGTCCGATGCATGCCGTTGTTGGGCATCACGGCCCTTCCAGAAACTCGATCCACATCCCATGGGCAACCTTTGGTTCCACTACAACCCGCTCGGCAGGATCGGATCCTTGCCATGGTTGGATCTGCGCCCGAAGCAACCTCTGCCGAACCTCCAAGAGATCCCGCACCGTGAAACTGGCCCCGATCACGGGGCGCCCCGCGAGGACCTGATGCCCCTTGGGAAGAATGAAGACCTCCCCCTCGGCCAGGGATACGACCGTGGCCGCGGTTGGGTTGGGAGCCAGGACTTGTTGACGTCGCTGTCGACCGCCGAGCCGAACGAGCAAGCGGGCCAGAGCATCGCCGTGCTCAGTGGCGATCCAGACGGTAGTCAGCGCCATGGCACCGTTGGGGTGGGCAAAGTGCTCAGGTCGATCGGTCGGAGACCGGTTGTCTCGAACGATGAACAGGAAGGCAAGGCCCGGCGACCGGAGCTCAGTGATCTCCCCGTCCGTGCGGAACTCGTAGCCTCCTTCACGCAACGCGGCGTGGAGTTGCTGTGTGTCACGTGCATGGAACGAGGCGAACGCCGGACCCTCGCCGGCGCGAAGAAGGTTCACGTAGTGAGTCGAAAGTGGATCGACGGCCGACGACGCTGTCAGCAGCTCGATCCCGGCACCGTTCGGAAACTTCACGTGCGCGTTGCGAATGCCGTTGGCGTGATCGCGCCCTGGCTTCAACGCAAAGCCCAGGTCGAGAAAGGTCGTGCGCGCGCGCTCCAGGTCAGCCACGACCACGGGGATGTGGTCCAGCCCCAGAGTTGCCGGTTCCTGCGCCGTCGCCGGCGGCGAGAGCGTGGTAGCCATGACTCCGACGAGCAAGGCCAGCCTACCGTGTCCGTTGGCCATTACGCGTGATCTCCAGGATCGGGCCCAACGCGCGGCCGCTCGGCTGCCGCGGAAGTCAGCAGCCGGTCTCCCCACTCGACCGCCTTCGCATGCCGAGGGGCAAGGTCGACAGACTCTCCAACGAACATGAGCTCCCGTAGCTCATCGTGCACAGGACCTGGCAGATCCCTCTCGAGATGGCGCATGCCGAAGTCCCATCGGGCGGGGCGGTATCGCATCCGCAGAAGTTCCACCAGCGGCTTCAGCGTGTAACCCCGGTACGCCGCCAAAGCCTCCACCTCGTGGCCACGGAGGATCGCCTTGCGGACGAAGTTTTGGCTCACGGCAAACCACTCCTCGAGATCGTACTGAGTGCCGATTCGACGACCGCATGGGCGGGATCGACAGGGGCCGCGTCCTCCAACAGGAAGTTCAAGTCAATGTCGGAGTACTCATCCACGAGATCGAACGCAGCACTCCCGCCTTCCCATCCGGCCAGCACCTGGGGCAACGGCCGCAGCGCGTTGCACACGGCGCCCATGATCCGATCCCGAAGGTTGCTGGGAGCGGTGCCCACGATCACTTCGATCCCGGCACCAACGCCAGGCACGCCCCCACCGGGTCCTGAACCGCCGCGTATGCATACTCTCCATCCGTCCCTCGTGCCTCTTTGATGACCTTGCCCCCTTCCTCTTGCACGCGACGCAGGCTTTCTGCCAGGTCGCCAACGGGAAGGTAGATCATCCAGGTAGCCGGCAGACCCAGGTTCATTCCGCGCGCATGACAGATTCCCGCAGCCGGGCTGCCGTCATCACCCAACATGTTGTAGTCGGCGTAGCGATCGCTTCCGCCCCCCATCTCGACGTCCTGCACCGACCAGCCCACGACCTGGGCGAAGAAGTCCCGGGTTCCCGGGGCGTCGGAGACCGTCAGGTCGAGCCAGGAGATGCAACCTACCGGCACCGAAGCGTCGCTCGATGGGCCGCCCTCCGCCGGGGGGAGCGCCTCCGCAGGAACGACCGGGACGATCCCGAACGCCGCGCCGTTCGGATCGAGCAGCACCGCCCACTGGCTCTTCCCATCGTCGTTCTTGCCGTGCATGAGCTCACGCCCGCCGAGCTCGAGAGCACGCTCCACACTGGCGGCGACATCGGCAACCTGGATGTGAGGCATCCATTGGAGCGGAAGGTCCGCGTGCTCTTCGCTGCGAGCGCCCAGGCCGATGATCGGCGTGCCGCGGTTGTTCATCAGGTCCTCGCGCCAGAGCGGATTCTCACCCGTGGTGAGGACCCGTGAGTAGAAGCGCACTTCACGTTCGTGCTCGGGAACGGCAATGTCGGCGCTGAGGACTCCGCCGACGCGGGGGACAAAGGGATTGCTCATGGTTTGCATCCTAACTGACGTCGCGTTGGTTGGCGGGTGAAGTCTGGCCACTCATTGCTTCTGCCGCATGGTCCTCCCAAGCCGTAAGAACTCGGGTCATGCGCCCATGGTCGGAGGAGTGCCACACAATGGAGTCCCAGTCCGTGTCCAGGAGGGCCACCCGCCCGCCGACCCGGAGAACCCGATGGATTTCCGCTAGGGCCGCTTCCACATCGGGGACGTACTCCAGCACCTGAGTCGACACCACCGCATCCAACGCCTCATCCGGGTATGGGAGCTGGGTCGCGTCTCCGTAGCGGAACTCCGTGTGAGGCTGGTCACCACTCCGCGACCGTGCGATCGTGAGCAGTGGTTCGCTGACGTCAACACCGCACACCGACCCGGAGTCGCCAACCGCTTCGGCGATTGAGGCGGCCAAGAATCCCGGACCTGCGCCGACGTCCAGAACCCGCTCGCCCCGCGCCGGTCCCAACGCGCCCAGGAACTCGGCCCGCTGGGCGACAACATCGGGGGTGACATACAAGGCCAGCAAACGTCGCGTTGCCTCGTCATCGTATTCGAGCACTGCCATCTCGGAGAATCCCCCTTGGCTCGACCTTCCGCCAGGCGCGGAGCCCGACCTTGACCTTTCGTCAGTATGCGTCGCCGTGTTCGTCCGCTGCAAACCCTAGTTGGACGGCTTCGTGGTTGTGGATTGGCGGCATCCGGGCCGATCGGGATCTGGCGCACGGGCGGGCGCTCGACTACGTCACCGCCTCGCCGCGTCCGCCGGTCATCCATCTTCACCCAGGACCTTGGACAGGACCTGCCGGACCGGATCCGGATCCCAATCGCGGTCAAGAGGCAGCCTGATCGTGACGGCTCCCGTTGGGCAGGTCCCGCCGATCTCCCTGTAGTACTGCGGAGCGTACCGCTCCTGAAAGTGGAGTGAGCAGTACGATCGGCGAGGTGCAAACGCGATCCGTACACCGTTCTGCCAGTACTCGATCCACGTGCCGTTCCTTCGCCACCGATCCAGGGGGACTTGCGGGAACAGCAACTCGAAGATGACGAACGACGGAGCCAGAACGTCCGATGTGAGGTGCGGAAACAGCGAATCGAGTCTCACCGGACCTGGGCACCTAGGGGGGTTGAGGTTGAGCCGCGGGCGCGTGCGACGCCCGGGGGGCGCGCGCCGCCTCGGTGACGGAGGTGGCCGGACGTCCACGCGGAAGCCGCCTTCCACCTAGTATGCGCCGCAGTGATCGTCTGCCGCAAATCCTTTGCACATCTCCAGGCGAGGATGCCACCATCTCATCGCAATGGGCCCACGGGGCCCTCGACCGGGAGGTTCAGAATGAAGAGGCTGCTACTGAGTGCGATGGCGTTGGCGATAGGGGTCACGACGGCAGGAGGAGAGGGCGTGATCGATCACCGCGAAGAGCTGCTTGAGGCCGATCGAGAGTGGGCGAGAGTCGCCGGATCCGGAGATCTGGAGGACCTGTGGCGATTCTGGGCGGACGACGCAGTTATGTACCTGGAAGGAACCTTGCGACTGACAGGGAAGACCGAGATCCAGGCCTTCGTCCGGGAGAACCGTTCCAAGCCGGGGTTCTCGATCACGTGGACTCCGGAGGGTGCAGTCACCTCAGCCGCTGGTGATCTCGGCTACACGTTCGGCGTCGGGACCATCACCATGGGAGAGCCCGGCGGCGACCCGCAGATCATCACCAAGTCCTATGTGTCTATCTGGCGCCGCACGGATGACGGCAGATGGGAGTGCATCGTGGAGACGTAGAAGCGGGGCAGGATGGCCAAGCGCTTCACCCGCCGTCCGCGGCCGACGCTGCCGGCCATCGGCGCCGGACGGTTGGGCCGCCTAGTTGCGACGCTTGGCTTCCCGCCGAGCCGGCGAACCCGGTTTGGCGGCGTCTCTTGGATCCCCGAACCTCTCGTTGAGGGCGGCCGCTTCTTTCGCGAGTCTTCTCGCAACGGTCGCCTTCACGGAGCCACCCTCGCGGAGTTCCAGCGTGGCCATCTCGTACTTGCCGGTCGCCTTGAGCCGGGGTTCCACCTCCACTAGTCGTTGGCCCCGCCAAAAGCCGAAGAGGACTCTCTCGGCCTCGGCTCGGATCAAGAGAACCGGGCCCTCATGAGAGTAGACCAGGTGACCCCATTTGATCGCTTCGTCGAGGCCGGGTTGGGATCGCACCGCCTTCCGCAGGTGCTCAACGCACTCACGGCGCCACCCGTCGAGGGCGGCCACGTAGTCGTCTGGGCTCGTCGCGACAGGTCCCTTCATTCTGCATCCTCACTGCGCATTGCTCTTCCTTCCGTCCAACGGTGTTGCGCTTCGGCTGCGACCGGCGCTGGCGCGCCCCCCTGACATGGATGCGGCCGGAAACAGGAATCATGGGCATTCCTCTTGGTGGCGGTTCGCAGCGCCGTCCGTTGAGTTCTGTCGCTAGGCAACATGCGGTCCGGAACTGCGCCTGAACGCCACGGCGATAGCGAACCCGACTGAAAGGTGGACGATGCCCCACAGGATCGCCGTGATCGCGACTCCCGCGAGGGAAGGAAAGAACGCGACCGCCATTCCGATCGCGAGAGCAACGTTCTGGAACGCGACCTCAAGCGTCACCGCGCGCCGGTCAGGCGCCGGCAGCCCGCTGACCCACGCGAGTCCCCAGCCGAGAGCCACGGCAATGCCAAAGGTGACGAGCACCGGGGGGAGCGCCTCCCGGGCGAAGTTGCCGAGCAACTGGATGTTGCCGAGGATGAGGGTCGCGACGACGACCGCGAACACGCCCCCGGCGATACGGCGGGTCGGGGTGCGAATGTTGTCCGCGGTTGCCGGCCGCAGGGCGCGAATGCACATGCCGACCGTAACAGGAACGACCAGCATGATCAGAAGCGCCACCACTACCCTCATGGGATCCGTCCTGATCTGCCGGAGAACGGCCGCCGTCTCGGGATTCCTCGAAGCCCAGAACCCGAACAGAAGCGGGGTGAGCAGGATGCTGAAGACGGTGGAGATCGCCGTCATGCTGACGGACGTGGCGACGTTTCCCCTGGCCACCCCCGTCAGGTAGTTCGACAACGCTCCGGCCGGGCAGCACGCGACCAGCAGGAGACCGAGCGCGATGCTCGGCGTGCCGACCCACAGCACGCCGACTCCGAACGCGACGGCGGGCAGGAAGACGTACTGGGCGACGAGTCCGATGCCTGGCGCCTTCGGCTTCTTGAGCACTCTCGAGAACTGTCCCCACGTCAGGTCCAGAGCCACCGCGAACACCAGGAAGCCCACCATGACCAGGACAGCCAGACCGATCGTCGGGTTGAAGTTGAACTGAGCTTGATCGATGGTTTCCATCAGCAGCTTCCCGTTTGTTACCCGGTTTCAACCGGGCGCCCTACGGACGGCGTTCAATTCCGAGCGGTCGCTACGACCATACGCACCTGAAGCACCAGGGTGCGATCCTCGACGAGCGCCTGCCATTGGGCTGCGACATCACGCTCCAGCGAGTCGCGACGCTCGTCATCCACCTGCGCCACGGCGCCCGCCAGGGGGGTGCTGTGCACGTATTGCCAGAGGAACTCCTCCGGTGGGGGAAGTCGTAGCGATTGGGTCTCGGCCCGAACCGACACATCCTGAAAGCCCGCGCCACCAATGAGGTCGTGGATCTCTGCCGTGTCGTGGAGCGAGAACACCTGGTTCACAAACCCCGCGGTGTCGGCGCCGATGTGGCGAGCGAGCGCCTCGGCCATGACGGTGAACAGCTGCGGCGTGGGCCCAGGCACATTGAGGATCAGGCGCCCACCCGGAGCCAGAACACGCCGCATCTCGCTCAGCGCGGCGTGCTTGTCGGGCACGAATTGGAGGCCCATCTGGCACAGCACGACATCGAACGACGCGTCCGGGAGTGGGATTGCCTCCGCACTCGCCTCGTGCCACTCGATGGCCTGACCCGGCGGCGCTGTCGAGCGCGCAACCGCCAGCATGCCGGGATTGACGTCCAACCCGGCGACCGTCCCGGCGGGACCGACCGCTTCCGAGGCGAGCCGCGCCACGACACCGGTCCCACAGGCAACATCCAGGGCCCGTTCACCCGGACGAAGCGCAGCGATCGCGACAAGGCCTCTGGCGGCAGGCGCGCCAATCGCCGGAACAAAGTATCGCTCGTAGTTCTCGGGCGCGCTTCCACGATAGGTCTTGCCGTGGTGGTGCTGTGTCATCGCAATTGCCCCCTCGTTCTGCAACTCGATCTCCGCGCGGCCTCACGGCGCGACTCCCAGTATGCGCCGCGTCATCGTCCGCTGCAAACCCTAGTTGGCCAGCGTCCTGCGCCCGTACCTTGACCAGGACTTCAACGAATCCAAACCCGATTGACACGCGTTTGGCTGGATCTATATGGTCTTCTTGTTCGCTTGCCGATCCCCATGGGGTTCGCCAGCCCAGCTTCTAGCCGACAAAGCCGAGGGTCGATAGTGCACCACGCAATTGCCGCTGCTTTACTGCTGCTGGCATCCAGTAGCACCGCGACCAATGAACCGCACGTTACCAGTCCTGGCGCTACCCCGCCCATCGAGTTTCCTGGACACCTGACCAGAGTCCTTTCCAGCCACACGGCCACCCCGGCGGGAACAGCGGTGCTTGAACTGGAACTGCCGCCACGAACTTTTGGGGCGCCGCCCCACGTTCACAGCAGTGAGGACGAGTACTTCTACGTGCTGGAAGGTGGGGTCGACTTCCTGGACCGTGGCGACGTCGTCCGGGCCACGACCGGCTCGCTCGTTGTGCTGCCGAGAGGCTACTTGCATGGATTCTGGAACGACACCGATCTTCCGGCTCGCTTGTTACTGATCATCTCTCCCGGGGAATTCTCGGACTTCTTTGACGATGTCGTTGTTGAGATCCGAAGGACTCATGCTGATGATCCCGAAGCCATCGGCGGCCTGATTGCCCAGGCTGCCGCCCAACGAGGAGTCGAAATCCACTTCGACAAGGTGCCGGCATCGGCAGTCCACTTGTTGCCGAAGTAACCAGCAGACGGCTCAGGGGCACCGAGCGGCATGGGTTTCACCTGCGGGGGTGGCACGAGGTGCCCGTGCGCCCCACGCCCTGCGGGACACGGGCGGAGCCACGGAGTCAACTCCCGCGCTGCGTCGCAATGGCCCAGGTGTTGCCGCAGGGGTCCTTCACGCTTCCGCGTTTGTCGGGATCGCGCGCGGAACCCGACTTCGATCTTGTGAGCGAGATGGGATTGCCTCTCCCGGTCGCACGCCAACGGCACTGGGTCTCCGCTGCAGGCGCTCGCTAGATGGTCACGCTCCCAGAGCGCGATGTGACAATACGGTACCCCAGATCCAGCTCCAAGTGCCCTCGCAAGTGGCCGTTCCTGAGCTCCCACGTCCCGTCATCCAGGTCCCTTCGCAGGCGTTCAAGTCCAGGGGCCGTCTCGTTGATCCTCGAGAAGGTGGAGATGGATCGGCGCACGTCCGGATTCAGATACGCGTGGGGTCGCCTCCAGTAGGCGCCCAGAAAGCCGTCGCTGCAATCATGCGGAATCGGGAGGGGCCACACCACAATATCGCCCAGTACTTGTCGGATCCTATCCAGTGACGGAAAGACCCTGCGATCGATGGCTTCAATTTCCGGAAAGTAGTCTTCAACAAGCCAGAACCCGGAGAACGCAGGGTCCCAGGTCACGATTACCTGCAAACCCCGAGACACCCTTGCGAACTCGGCGAGTGAGTCCGCGTGATTGGGCCAGTGGTGGACAGTCAGAATCGCAAGGCTGGCATCAAAGGATGAGTTCCTGAACGGCAGCGCAGCCGCAGACGCCTGAATTACCGGCGCGTGGCCAGGTAGCCGCTGGCGAATCATCTCCGTCGATGGCTCGACCGCAACCACCTTTCGGTCCACCGGTTCGTAGGATCCTGCCCCAGCACCAACGTTGACTACACTCTCCGCATGTCCCAATGCGCGCGCAATCGCCGATTCAATGCGTGGGTCCGGAAGCCGATGCTCTCGGTATCGCAAGCCGATCTCATCGTAGATTTGCGCCACCATCGCCTCCAACTCTACTCGGCCGGCCTCCACGCAGGCGCGGAGTCCGATTCCAACCTCTGTCGCCCAACGGATACCGAGCACGGGAGTATCGGGACACCTGCGCCCCCGTGCTCGCTTTGGCTGTGGACCGCAGCGTGAAGGGCCATTCCGTTGAGCACGAAGATCGATCTCCCCCCGCCAAGGACAATCGGCTCGACCGCCAGCAACAGTTCATCGACAAGGTCTCCATGGATCTCCTGATGGCTCGCGAGCAGCTTCGCGGTTCAATGGAGAAGGTCCTGGCCAGCCGCGGTTCCAACATCCGCAAAGTAGTCTGCCCAGCGCTGGTGCTCCCTACCTGCCGCATGCGAGAAATGGCTTGGATTGTCCATGCCCCCCTCACGAATACCTGCGTAGATGCCGGCGATGACTCTCCCCAGAAACTCCCCGAGCGCGGCCACTCGCTCCTGCTCATACGCTGCGACGGTCATTTCCCGGTAGCTGAGATTCGTGTGAAAGGCGCGATTCAGATAGCTTGCCAACTGCGCCTGAGTGAGCGCCTCGCCGTGCAGATTGTACGTTTGTCCGTTGTGCGTCTCTTCCGTCAACATGCGCGCGTAGGCATAAGCCAGCTCGGGACGCGTCGTGTATCCGCACTTGCGGTCTCCGGCACAGTTCGCAATACAGCCCGCCTTCTTGTAGGCATCGATGAACTCAACGTCCGGCTCGATGTAGATTCCGTTCCGGCCAATCGCCCAGTCCAGTCGGCTGTCCTGGACATCCTGTTCCGTTTGGCGGTTGCTCTGAACGATCGGGGAGAACGCGGTGCCGGCTTCCGCCCCTTGCACGCTGGTGTAGACGATCTTGCGAACACCGGCATCCTCGGCCGCGCGAATCACGTTGCGGTGCTGTTCGACGCGCCTTGCGGGTTCGTCCATGCCTGAAACGAGCAAGACCGTCTTGACACCGCGAAGGGACTTCTCAAGTGCCACCCGAGAGTCATAGTCGCCGCTTCGCACTTCGACGCCAAGGAACTCCGCCTTCGACGGAGTACGAGCCAGCGCTACGACAGAATGAGATCCCAAGCGAGCCACGGCCCTGATGATTTCTGAGCCGAGCTTGCCGCTGGCCGCCGTCACTGCGATCGTCATTTCGAAGTCGCTTCCATCCGTGGTCTTCCAGACAGCTTGGTCTGCCGCCTGGCGGCAAGGATCTCAGCCGCGAGCACCGCGGATGGCGAAGAGCCAGATGGCGACTCTCCACCGGACGCCGAGCCCGCTTCCGATCTTCCTCCAGTATGCGCCGCGGGGATCATCATCTGCAAACCCTAGCTAGGGGCCCCGCAGGGGCTTCTCAAGCAGCTCGTAGTGTGGCCTGTCAACGTAACCGAGCCCTTGATAGAACGCCCGTGCGGGACCATTTTCTGACACCGTGTAGTCCTCGCATCGCCGTTCAGGGCCTCAAACTCATTCGAACAGGCATCGCGAAGCGATCCCAGGCTGCTGCCGACTCCCAGTGCCGCAAACCCCAGTTAGCCACCCTCTTGCACGAAGCGCACGCTGTTGCCGTCCGGATCGTCGACATACATCTCGCGGTTCCCCCACGTTTGGTCAGTGGGCTCCAGCGAGATCTGGACTCCCCGACCCGCCAGTTCCTTGTAGAGCGTATCCACGTCATCAACGACGACGTAGACGGCAGATCCAACAGCTCCGTCTCCAGGGAACGACGAGACATGAATGGCAGCGCCGTCCCGGAGAAGCCCCAGATAGCAGGGATCCGGGAGTGACTCCTGGGGTCGGTACGCGAATCGACGATCGAACCCGAGAAGCCGGCAGTAGAACTGCTCCGCACGAGCGGACGAAGTGCAGTGGATTACGGGAATGGCGTGCTTGAGCATGGGTTCCTGGTCGTGGTTGGCAGCATGGTTCAGCGGCGGACCACGTAGCGGGCCGACCGCTGCAACGCTTGTTAGGCAGCGAATGGTAGATGGTTCAGGGCCAAGGCGCATAGATACAATCCGACTCCGAAGACCATATGTGTCACAAAGCTCTTGCGCCTAGCTTGCATAGGCCTGGGCGTCTTTGAAGATGCGACCCCGAGACCGAGGGAAGGCTGCAGTATGAAGAGCGGAAACACCACTGTGACGATGCCAAACAGAAGGGCATGCGGAAGGGTTGGTCGCTCAAGCCAGTCGGCGGGTGCCAGAGCGAGGAACACGGTCGCGAGCCCGACGCCGATCGTGTAGTGGGCGACCCAGCCCGCGGCGCATTCACCACGTCTTGGCGGTGCCACGGCGATGCTCGAGTGCAAGAAGGTGCCCTCCGGCATGTGAAGTAGCCAGCGGCCGAGCAGGCAGTAGTCAAGCGACCGTACGCCGCATGCTCGTTTCAGGAAGAGGTTCCATGCGTCCATGAGGACACTGGCGCCCACGCCGATCGCGATGGCGCCAAGCACGTGGTGTGGAGTGATGCTCATCTGCCACCTTGGCTCAGCAAGCCGATGGAACTGAGTCGTGGTCGAGCAGTCCGGCAACCCGACCGCCGGTTGCTGTCAGGTACACACCGAGTGCCAGTTCCCAGATGAACTCCGGCGCCACGGCGACGGCGTACAACGGGTCGCCCTTGTCGAGCCCGCCGAAAAGGATGCCGACACTGGCGGCGAAGAGGACCGGACCTCCGACGAGCCCGAGCATCGCAACGCGCCGCGGCACCATACCTGAGCGGTACATCATCCATCCGAGCAGCATGCCGTTGCCGATCGGTACGACGAAACCGGGCCCGAACTGGAAGCTCCAGTCCTTCACCGCCACGAGCGCCTCGGCGACAATGGGAAGGGCCGCGCCATCGCTCCCCGATGCGCGAAGCGACACGACGCCAAGCACGCTGAGAATGCCGATGCCGATAAAGGCGCTCTCGGTGATGCGGGCGGCGACGAAACCAATCGCACCGGCAGGGAAGGAGCGTCGCAGGAGCGGGTAGAGTACGACCGCACTTCCTATGTTCGCCACGATCAGGATGAACTCGAGCAGTGCGGCGAACCGGATCTGCGTGTCAGAGCCCGCCCCGGTCACGTAGTGCGCGTCGTTCAGCACGGGACCAAACAGCAGCAGCGCAGGTATCGACGTTGCGTAGGTAACTAGGAACAAGAGTCCGACGCAGCGTCCGAGGAGGCGAGCACGTACAGGTGTGAGCGGGATGTCGTGGTTCATGGTTCGAACTCCGTTGTCGCAGGGCTGGTTCGGGCGTTCGCGGCGCCCAGAGAGTAGGCTGCCTAGTGCTCGGCATTCTTGCTGTGGGGACCGAGGACGGCGAAGAGCCGACGCCTGTCGGCGCCGCTCCGACAGCGCCCCAACCGATCTTCTCCAGTGTGCGCCGCCGCGATCGTCTGCCGCGCGCCGTCTTGTGCGACGAGAAGACGGCCATCCATTGGTCTGCGTCTCGGACCCGATTCCAGCACAGAAGATGCATCGAAGACCTCGTGCGCCAACGGGTTGCGGATCAGCCGCGGACGCCGATGGCGCCCGGGGTGCCTCGCAGCCAGGATGACACTGGCAGGACGTCGGCTGCAACCGCTAGTTGGCCGCCTCGTTGTCAGGCAACTCGAAGACCAATGAGGCATCCCAGATCCGAACGGATGGCTCAACTCGCCAAAGACCTCCAGCCGCCATTCCCTCATCCATTGTCAACCGGGCCGACACAATGGCTGAATCCAGCGCGCCCCATTGCGGGCTCAGCCGATCCGACCTGGCGACATGGTGGGACCAAAGCATTGGCAGGCGGAGTCGAAACGACCCTTCCTCCAGGTATGTCGAACCGCCCCATGCCCCGCGAGTTACGCCCGGAGCCGGAAGGTAGAAGCTCACGTGTGGTAGACCGACGCGCGTCTCTTCAGGCTTCTGGACGCTCGAGACAAGTCCAGCCCGCGACGTACCGGCGATCTCTAGAGAGACGGCTACGGCGTCTCGGACCTCGGAGGGAATCGAGATCGACATGACCGCGCTGTGCGGAGATGTGAGGCCTCCAACCCCAATGTCCAGCGGGAGCACGAGTTCTCCCGCGTGCGTGACCGACACGAGACCAAGGAATCCCAAGAGACGAAGCCAGAGGATGGGAGGATGCCTCCATGAGTTCGTGCGGCCAACGGCGTGGGTCTCAGCTCCGAGCGGCGCGGATTGCGGAGGACCAGACGAAGCAACCCGCGCCAGCCGCGAAACCCCAATTCAAGCTACTTCCCAGTATGCGCCGCGCGCCGCGGTGCTCGTCGGCTGCAAACGCTAACAGGCCACGCCTCCCGATCGCCTACGCTCCGACAATGAATCGGGACACCATGTCGCTTTCTTCGCCTAACCCTTGTTCGATGAATCCGAGGCTGTGGTAGAGGCTACGGGCGACTTGATTGTCATCAGCATAGCCAACCAGAACCTCCTTGCATCCCTGCGCTACCATCAGCTCGATCAACGCCTCGGTCGCCAACCGTCCGTACCCGCGGAACGGACGACGGGGCCGCTAGGCCGCCTCGACCGTCATCAGCGGGTGCTCGCCTTCGCCCAGTATGCGCCGCGGTGATCATCGGCTGCAAACCCTCGTTGGACGGAACCTCGGCTTCGCGAGGCCTGTGACCAGGAACTAGAGCCATCGCCTCACTCTGGACTTGTATGATCGGTAGGAGTCACCAAACTTCCGTTCCAGATACTCCTCCTCCGGCAGAATCACGAGTTGTCGGAGGAGCAACGCGCCGATCGGCGTGAGGATCATCACCCACCAGTTCATGAGAACGACTGCAAGCCCGAGGCATGTCACTAGCATCTGAACGTACATGGGGTTGCGCGTCACGCGAAACGGGCCGCGCTCCTCAATGTGTGTCGTGGGCTTCCATGGATTCTCACTCTGGCCACCTCGCCGAAACATCACGACGGACGGCAGGCCCAGACCAAGAACGGCACCGGCCACGATCAAACCCCCGATCCAGTAGCGCTCCGGACGCGGGATAGAGAAGTCCAACTCGATGGGTGCCAGATGGTGCAGCACGACGCCGAGAACCACGACGCCGAGCGGGACAGCTGGCGGGAAGATGCGAACCGCGGCAGCGTCGTTGCTCTGAACGGCCACACATGCCTCCTCTTCTGCGGGACCGCCTAACGTGTTGCGCTTCGGCTGCGGCGCCTTTGGCGCGGTGGTTGCATCCACAACCATCGTGACGCAGGCGATCCGTCGGCGGCAAGCGCTAGTTGGAAGGGCCGGACGGGGCCGGTGCAACTTGGACTAGGTCACTTCCCCGTGCCTGTCCGCCCGCTGGTGTTGCCCTCGGTGTCGTACACTTCGACGACGCCGCCGTGCCCCACCTTGCTAGACCCGATGTGCACAGTCTCCTTCCCACCCGCAGACCAGGTGCTCAGGAACCCATTGCCGGCATCATCCCGACCAGCCCACACCGCGTCCCTTCCCTCTGCACGGAGTGCCAACTGCCCGTATTCGTCCCCACCAAGCTGTACGATGGGCGTTCCGCCCGGGTCCGAGATTGCGAGACTGGCGTTTCCTGTCCCCGGCAAGATTGCTGCCAGCATGACCCTTGCCGCACCTTGATCGTCAATGACGGAAACGACGCCTCCAGCGCCTCCCGGCATGCTCAGTAGACGAACGACCGGGTCGCCTAGCTCGTTCACGACACGGATCTCGCGCGCTTCGACAAGATCTTGAACTACGGGGGCAGGGGTTTGTGCCAGCAAAGTGGCAAAGGCGATGCCAGAGAGCACACCCACAGACGTCGAGACAACAATCTTCTGGTCAATCACGCTCATTCAGAAACACCCCTTCTCGCGGTTGGCGATGCAGCCGCGGGCACCGCAGACGGCGAAAATGCACATGGCGCTTCTCGGCCAGCCGCGGAGCCCAATTCCGAGTTGCTCACAGCGCAGTATGCGCCTCCGTGATCGTCTGCTGCAAACCCTGGTTGGATCTCATTTCTAGCTGGCCTTCTTGAGAACCTGGACCTCTGCGACCAAACGACGGCCCAAACGATCCTTCTCCACCTCTAGATCATGGCGAGTCTGAAGGTTGAGCCAGAAGCGCTCAGGCGTTCCGAAGTACCGAGCAAGGCGCAGAGCTGTGTCTGCTGTGACCGACCGCGTACCATGGACAATCTCATGGATCTGACCCGGCGGCACACTGATGTCCTTGGCCAGGCGATACTGGCTCATCTCGAGCGGCTCCAGGAACTCCTCAAGAAGGAGCTCTCCGGGAATGAATCGGGGAAACCTTGCGACTAGCCATGACAACCTCTAGTGACAATCCACAATCTCGACATCCGCTGCGTTGCCCCGCTCCCAGCGGAAGCACACCCGCCAATGGATGGCAGTTTCGGCCAAAGCGGTCACCGGGGCGCTGGGCACAGGCGTCGAAGCGGAATGTCCGCTTGCCGGGCACCCGGCCTATCATCCGAGCCAGAATTCGCGTTCCACCGCAGCGACTTCGCCGAATCCCTCGTCCGGGGCGGCTGGGTGTGACATGGGAAGGGGGGAGGTGGGCAGGGATGGATAGGCTACCGACGGACGCGATCCGTCAGCTGCGGACCCAGGCTAGACAGCTTCCATCAGGAAGTGCGTCTCAGTTTCGCCACACACGGAGAACCCGAGCCTCTCATAGAGCGAGAGCGCGCGATTCTCCCGCAGCACGCGCAATCGAAGCGGTTTCTTGAAGCGGCGGGCCTTCGCGAGTTCCTGCCTTATCAGGGCGGTTCCGATCCCCTGTCCCTGGAAGACTGGAAGGAGGAACACCTCCCGAAGCCACAAGTGGTCACCTTCATCCGTCGTCCATAGGGCGCCAACCGGGCCCGAGCGACTCTCGACGATCTCGAACGTGGCGTCCTCCCACTTCTTGTTGAAGTGGTATTCGTGAAACGCTTCGTCCCACTGGCCGAACTGACGCACGACGACATCCTCATAGGCCGCCCGATTTGCATCTTGAACGAACGCCTTGTCCGCGTCCTCCGCCGGTCTTCTTGTGAGCTTCACGGCTCCTCCCTGGCCTACCCCCCGTACACGGTAACACTCCTGGCGTGACTGTCCGACAAGGTCGTCCGCACCCTTGCCGACAATGGATCCAGTGTCACGCCTCCCCGCGCCGGACGACCTACGAGGGACCGTGGTGCCCAAGACGCTCCTCGAAGGCTTCGGTCGGGCCGGGGACCACCAATCAAAGGAGGCCGAAGATGGGCCGATTTTCCGTAGCTACGAGCATCGCCATTCTCGCGGGCATGATGTCTGGATGTGAACCGCCGTTCACCCCACCACCTCCGTCCTGTGATGAAGGTCTTCCCGCGGAGTGGGCCGGAGATTGGGATCTGACGAGCGGGTTCAGCGCGTGTGGCGAGTCCGAAGTGTGGTCCGAGGAGAACGAGATCGTCACCCTCGTGGCCGGCGAACCGTTCCTGGAAGAATTGATTGAGGACGGCTTCGTCGTCCTGGAGTGCTCGGTGACCGTTTCCGGTTCGGGGGGGCAGTACTCGTTCAGCGCGCGGAGATCGGTCGGCGACTGTGTCGAGTCAATCACCGCCTTAGGGACCATCATCGTGGACGGGGATACGTACTCCGGGTTCGGCACCTCGACGCTGTCGATGAGTGGTGCTGGCTGTGCGGCGACAGGTGACTTCTGCATGGACGTCGTCGTTACCGGCACCCGCGTGAGCGGCAACCCGTCGGGCGCGCGCTCATCCCCGAGTCGTGGAATGGCGTCGCTCCTCGCATTGCCTCCTCGCTGAGGGTATTGCGCTTGTGACCGGTCCCGATGGGGGGGCCGGTCACCCTTCTTTCTGGCGACCGTCCCATTCGTTTCGCAGGAGACCCCAGATCACGAGATCATGCCATCGAGCCCGATGCTTCCAATGGCGTCGATGCTGCCCCTCGCGCTGGAATCCGGCTCGAAGGAGGACCGCCCCTGACGCCTCATTCTCGGGGAATGTCACCGCGTGAACGCGGTTCAGTTGCATATCCCGGAAAGCGAGTCGCAGAACGCCCCCCAACGCCTCGGACGCGTAACCCTGCTTCCAGTGCTCGGACCCAAGCCAATAGCCGACCTCGGCCCGGCGATGGGTCGGGCGATGATCCATGAGGCCCACGGAGCCGAGCAGTTCGCCGTCACCCCGACGCTCGATCACGAAGTGCTGCCCAATCCCCTTCCGGAATTCACGCTGGGACATCCGGACGAACTGGACCGCATCCTCCGGGCGATAGGGCCAAGGCAGGGTCATCCACCGGGTGACGCGCCGATCGTTCGCCAAACGGTAGACAGCCGGCGCGTCTGGCAAAGATGGTTTGCGAAGAACCAGGCGCTCCGTCGTGATTCGCAAGGGTTGACCCTCCGCTCCAGGTGGCCATGCTGTACCGCGGCAAAGGCGCCCACCGTTCCACGTCCGCCACTGAATGCCCAACCTAGCGCGAGTCGCCGACCAAGACAAACCCCGCCCAGTAGGCCGGATGCGCGTACGGATAGGAACCTCCGTCGGCCGAAAAGTCGCGGCACGCCTGCTTCGCTCGTCTGAGAGCGGTCGTCTTCGTCGTGATCGGCACGCCGCCATCCCCGAGCCAGAACTCGTAGAACTCCTCCATGAGCAAAGCAGTGGCGGAGTCCTCGACCTTCCACAGGCTCACGAGGATGGACCGCGCTCCCGCCTGAAATAGCCCGTGCCCGAAGCCGAGGAATCCCTCGCCGTAGGTTGCCCGCCCCAAAGCCGTTTCGCAGCCACTCAAGGTCACGAGATCGGCGTCCAGCCGCCACTCAGTCATGATCTCTCGAGTCGAGAGGAGACCGTCGAACACGCGCGCGCCGCGGACTGCAGCTACATATGGGTCCGGCAGGTCCACCTGCGAAAGCACGATCGCGGATCGCTCCGGACGTTCGTCATCGATGGCAGCATGGGTGGCAAAGTGGATCAGGCCATAATCCTTCAGTTCATCGCCATCGGCCATGGCGCTCAGCGCCTGTTCCGACGCGTCGGGTCCCAGCAGTAGCTCGGACGACGAGAACCGACTGGAAATCGATTCGACTTCTCGGCGCGCCTGCGGCAACCGGCGCAGCGCTCTCAGTGATTCGTCGTTCCCGCGGAGGATTCCCTCCCACGCGCCGGACTCCCGTTGAGTCTCGTCGAGAGACGCGATCAATACTGCCTCCCCTGTGGTCATCTGCTTCTTCTGGTCCGGGCTGTGGGGTGGATCGCCTACCAGCAATGCTCGAATCGCGCCCGCTCGCGATGGCCTTTCCGCAAGAGCCGCCCAGAGAGTGGCTGATGGTGCGTAGGTGACCTGAAACCTGTCCAGGACCGAGCGGCCTTGGTCGTCCTGCAGGACCTCGATGGGGACACCCATCATGGGACCGCTGGGGACCACAATCAGCTGTTCGATTCCCTGAAGCCTGTCCTCGATCGGCCCGAATCGCGCCGACCACACGGCGCGGGCGGCGGGACCCGGGTCCAGCCAAGGCTCGGCAATCGAGGTTTTGAGTTCCTGCTCGGACGCCGTTCCTTCCTCCGGGAGGCGGAACCATTCCACCGTCTTCTCCGCGCCGATCAGCCAGGCCCACGATGCTGTGTTGCCGCCACCGAGGTCGGCATCGACCCAGCCAACGATCACACAGGTCTCATCAAGGGCCGCCTGAACCCGCTCGAGTGAGAACGGACGGCCCGCAGGAATCGTCTGCGCCGCCTGGTTCTGCCAGCGCGCCCACTCGGTCGCGACGTCGTGCAGCTCACGCGAGGTCGCCGAGAATTCCGCAGAATCGATCCCTTCGTCGGTCGACCGATGCAGATTCACTTTGCGTTCCGCATTCGCTAGCCGATGGAGGATGTCGGTTCGCGATCGCTCTTGTTCTTCGGAGAGTGCGACGTGGCCGGCCAAGTCCACGAGTTCCCAGAGCACGCGCCCGGAGCCTCGCTCAGCCGCTTCCCACCCCTCGCGCCCACGGCCCAGCAGCACCCGCTCTGCCGCCAAACGGGCATGCGGCGGCGTTCGGAACATCGCCCTGGAGAATCCGAGGGGGACATGCGCCCGAGAGCCATCGTAGGCTGCCGCGGCGAGGGTCAGCAACGACTCCGCCGCCGCCCAGTCTCCCCGAACGTGGCGAATGAGTCCCAGGTCCTGGAAGGCTCCACCCGCGTCCGCGCTTTCGGCTCCCAAGCGCGCCACGAGCGTCGCGAGGCCCTCGGCCAGGTGCCCCTCTGCTGCGTCAAGAAGGCCGAGTTGTCGCTCCGCGCGCCCCAGCTGCACCTGGGCGCGTGCCGTCTGAATGTGTCCCTCTCCCAGGCGATCACGCAGCTGCGCCTCGGCCATCGCAAAGCCTTTCCTGGCTCTCGCCAGGTCACCCTGGGCCGCCCGCACCGCCGCGAGATTGCCGATACTAATCGACGTGTAGGGATGCTCTCCCAGCAACTCCTCACGCATCGCGAGTGCCTCCGTGAAGCGGTCTTCCGCCTCGCTGAGTCGCCCGTCTCGCAGGTCCAGATGGCCGATCGCGTCGATGGTAATCGCGATGTTGGGATGCGCCTTACCGTACTTGGCGCGATAGATGTGAAGCGCCTCGTCGTAGTAGTCCCGAGCCCGCTCCGGATTGCCCGCGACGCCGAGAAGATTGCCGAGATTGGACGAGGCCACCGCAATCTGAGGGTCGCCCTCCGGCAGGACCTGCCGCGTGATCTGAAGCGCCTCTCGGCTCAGGATCTCGGCATTCTGATAGTCCCCCAGCGTCTCGTAGGCGCTGGCAAGGTCCTGCAGGGATGTGCCGACCCGGGCATCCACCTCGCCGAACAGCTCCTGGCGCATCGAGAGCGCTTCACGAAAGAGGGGGATCGCCCGCTCTGGAAACCCAAGATTGTCCAGCGTGGACGCGACGTTGTTAATCGCCAACGAGATCTCCCAGTGTGGCTCCTGAAAGATGCTCCGAGCAATGGTCAGGGTCCTCTTGAACAACTCAAGGGCCTCGTCCGCCTCGCCGTTGCGCAACAGGAGGACCGCAAGGTTGCTCACAGCCTCGAGGGTCCGGTGGTGCTCCTCTGGAAAGCAGAGAGTTCTCATTTCCAGTAGCCGGCGCCCCAGTCGAACGCCATCCGCGTACGCGCCATCCTGGAAGCTCTGACGAAGTTGGGAGTCGACCACCATCGACTCGAGGTAGACGTCCTGCGTTTCGCTGGGCAGGCTCGCCACGTAGAGCAGTTCCCTCTGCAACTCCTCAACTACATCAATGTACATCGGCGACATCTCGCTCTTCCGAGCGAGCGCTACCAGCCGCCCGGCGGCGTCCGCCGACTCCTGGAATCGTTTGGCGGAGCGCAGCTCCTCGATCGCCGACTCCAGGTCTGCGGTGGTCGGGGTGGACTCGACCGGTGCCTGGGCGTGCACCGCCGACGCCCAGGCAAGCAGAAGCAGACCAATGAAGAGCGGCCGGATCATCAGCGATACATCGCCTTGATGGCGGCCCACGATTCCTGCTGCACCGCGGACGTGATGCAACTGCCCTCCTCGCCCCAGCCCATCAGCAGCCCCACGCCTCCGCACAGGTTGTTGGCCGCCAGACAGGGGGAGTCGGAGGCCAGTTCGTAGTTGCCATCCTCAATGCAGCAGAACTTGGGCTGAGCTTCGAGATTGTCGAAGAACGACTCAAATCCGTCCAGGCATCCTGTCCAGTTCGAGCCCGGAGGGTCGTGCCCGAAGATGTCCGTGCAGGAGGCAGTCGCTGTTGAAGCGCAGTAGAAGGCCGGCCCGCCGCGATTGTAGGCAATGATCGACTGTTCCAGATTCAAATAGGCCCCATTGATAGAAACCGCGGAGCCACGCTCCCCCGATCCCGGAACCAACGAGTTGTTCGCGATCGTCGTGCGCGTGACGTTCAGTGTCGGTGTCGCCGCCATGCTGCCGAGTCCGAGGAAGGCCAGGCCTCCGCCTTCTTCCACCGCCGCGTTGTCCGCGATCAGGACGTTGGTGAGGCTGATCGTCGCCGCAGAAAGATCTGTTCTCACCATGGCGATCCCGCCGCCTTCCTTATCAGCCTGGTTCGACACGAATCGCGAGTCCATTCCGATAGTCACATCGCCGGCGCCTTGCAAGAACAGGCCCCCGCCATATGTCGGAACAGCCCCCGACGTGGTGTTCCCCTCGAACGTGCAGTCTTCCACATTGACCGAACCTTCCACGTAGGCTCCTCCGCCACCACGCAGAAACGCGGACCCAGACGTCGAGGTGACGATGTTTCCCTGGAAGACGCAACCGATCAACTCCGTCAGACCGGTCCCCGTCACTGAGAGAGCGCCGCCGGAAGCACCCGCCGTGTTCTGGGTGAAGGTGCAACCGATGATACTGTTGTTCCCTGCTCCCGAAGAGATGGAGATGGCGCCGCCACCCTGGGTGTCGGAGCTGTTCCGGACAAACGTGCTGTTTATCACGACCAGGGGGAATGGGCAGAATACCGCCGGACCACCGGTGTTCTCCTCGAAATCACAGTTGCGGATCGTTCGAGAAACCGCATTGGGGCTCTGGAAGAACATCACGTTGCTGCTGTTGTTCCGGAACCTACATCCATCGAGGAAGATTCCCGCTGACAATGGGGGCGCTGGTGCTGCTGTGATGCAGTATCCCGCGTTGTATTCGAACAGCGAGTCCAGTACCTGGAGCGGTCTCGCGGCTACCCCACCGAGTGGATGATTCCTGAAAACGCAGTTCTCAACATAGGCGTAGCCCGTCACGGAACTGGGAGTGTTGTTCTCGAAGTCGCAGCCGGCGATGGTGATCGTGTCGGGGCCCCTTGCTGAGATGGCACCTTCCCACGGATCGCCCGAGCCGCCTCCAGCATTCCGGAAGCCGATTCCTTCAATGCGAGAGCCGCCGTAAGGCATACCGTCTTCAAAGCTGGCCCAGTAGGTACCGCCGCAATCGAACACACACTGTGACGAGTCCATGGATGCGGATCGGAACGTGAGGGTCTTGTCTACCGAGAGCCCCCGCCACGCGACCCCGTCGTACAGGCCGTCGGCCAGTTCGATGATGTCTCCACTGCTTGCCGAATCGACCGCAGTGTGCAGATTGGGCCAGGCCCCCGGCATACTCCAGACCGTCTGAGACATGCCAGACGATGGAACGAGCGCGATCGCTGCGACGATGATCAGGAAACGGGGCTTGGACAACATGAGGGCCTCCTGTGGAAACGCTGTCTGCGGCCGCGGATCGGCACGACTAGTAGAGACGTCGCGCCGCCCCCTTCCGTGTGACGCCCGCAGAACCCGATTCTCAAGACCCTGAATACTAGCCCTCCAGGGGGGATGGTTGCACGCCCGAAGGTCCATCCCGCCAGTCTGGCGAACTGTGCAAGTCACATGATCCCACTCCGAGCGACAGCCCAGGCAGGCGAGGGGGAACCACCTCAACGCTGGATGGCTTCCCTTCGGGCCTCGATTCCGCCAACGGAGCGATGACTCATGACGCTACCACCTCGGGTGCGCGCGCGAAGAGACGCCGAGCGCCTCTCGGAGCCCCTGCGCCGCTCGGAACGGTCGCCTCGACCACCCGCTTGCGCGCCGAACGCGATTCCGCTACCGTTGCGCAACTCGCCGGAACCATTGCAGTTGTCACGGCCCGTGTTGGTGGCTCCGATGCCAGCTCGCGCGCGCAGAGGAGCGAAACGCTTGCCTCCTTCCCCGTCCGATGCAGACGCTCCGCGAACCGCCGTCTTCGACCAAATCGATAGCGCCTCTTGGGCGGAACTCCGAGCGAACGCGCAGAAGATGCTTCGGTATCGGTTGCGCTATGAACCCGACGAAGTCGTCGAGGACCTTGTCCAGGAGTGCGTGATCAAGCTCCTTCGTCAGCTTCGTGCCGGAGAAGTGCGCGAGGTCGGCGCACTCATGGCCAGCATCGCCCGCTGCACGGCAATCGACCACATCCGCCGAAAGACAAGATGGGCGACGATCGTCACCCGTGAGCCGGAGCAGGGCTGGGACCCGGTCGATATCTCGAGCCGCTCTCCGGACTCATTGGAGGATCCGGTGGATCTCGTGGTTTCGGCTGCCAAGGCGTTCTTTCGCGAAACCGACTCCGCCTGCCTCGAACTGACGGGGCACTACTTCCACGAACTGGACTGGTCTGAGGTCGCCGAGATGCAGGACCGAACGTCGGCCGCGGTGCGAAAGCAATGGTCCAGATGTCTGGACAGGCTGCGAACGGCGGCCCGGACCCTTCCCGAGTTCTCGTTGCTGCGGGAACTGTTCGGTTCGACATGAGCGACTCCTCCGCTCTTCGCTGGTTCCGGGCGCACCTGGTGCTCCACGAAGCCGGGCTGCTTGCCGAAGATGAAGAGCAGCGATTCGCCACGCTTCTCGAGAAGGATGCCGAATGCCAGGCGGTGTTCGAACGATTTCAGGCAACTGGGCCTTCGCAGTCGGAACGGCCGGAGCACATCTCCGCATACAAACTGGCC